>JAHFOV010000106.1 GCA_023261505.1 Planctomycetota bacterium | reverse complement strand
TGAGCTCGCACGCTACACACCTGTCCTGTAAACTATGCCGTTTCTTGCGTATCAACACTACGACCCTTCGGCAGAAATGTCAAGATTCTCCTTTACACTACACCTGGCGAAAGGTAAAATTTTGTAGCATTTGAGAAGGTCAATAATAAGGACTTACGAGTGTAAGAGGTGGCACAGGCTTAACAAAAGAGCACCTTTTGTAAAGTAGTCTCTAGGCTATTTCTAGCTTATTAAGTGGATAGCCACCTATTGTTGATTTTGGGGAGACTAAAATCGGACCCGTGGTCTTCTTATCCCCTAGAGACCACTCAAACCACTACTAAGGAGTGAGAGATGTCCACGACACCAGATATCAAGAAGCAACTTGAAGCAATCTTCGGTTACGAGCTTGGCGCAGACGCGGTACAGTTTATCAATCTCCTCCAATCGGTTGCCTCATCCACTATCTCGGATGGTTCCACGACCCAGAAAAATCTCATTGTGGCAAGACCCAATCACTGTTACCAGGCTCGTTTGCTGGACGTGAGTGGTTTCGCGATAACTGGAAGCGATGGAAAGAGCCTGTTTCGGCTGACCGATTTCCTTTGCCCCGCTGGCGACGAACGCTTTTTCCAGCCCATTAACGTCGTCGCAACGCCTTTATCTTCCACACCATTCTTTCTTACGATTATGCATTCCCTTTTCAACAATGGAGCGGATGTAGAGATCAGGGTCTTTACGTGGGATGCCAACGGAGCAGCCGCACCAAACGTTTCTTTTAACTGGCGATGTCGAGTTGAGCTTGTGACCGGCGGTGGAGGAGATTAAATAGTAATGTAGGGTGCGTGAAACGCACCGTAATAATAAATGGTGCGTCCAGACGCACCCTACACGCTGAAGGCTGTTGCTTGATGTATTCATGGAAGGTTCTTACACCATTGTTTTTACAGGAAAAAAATGGACTTGACCATTTTTCAGAATCCGCTATCCTGTACGTGACATAAACTTTCTTATCATGTTCAATATGGAGGTAAAAATGCCCCGATATTCTTATAAAAAAATGGTAAATAAGATGAAGGTAATTGGGATTATCGCATTTTTTGGTTTCATACTCACTGCGTCAAAAGGTGTTGTAGCAGAAAAAAGTGGTGACGGCGTAGACAACGTTAGTAAGTTGAAGTATGCTGACCCCGTTAAAGATATTCACTTATACCTCTGCGCATTCCATATTGCCAAGAATAATCCTAACTTTGAGATAGAGGCTCACCACTATTGTTCAATGCGGGCCCTCGACATTCGTGGTGGCGAGCTCCACCAATGTGTAATATATGACTCCAAGGAAGCACCTGCCAAGCTCCTTGGTATAGAGTACATCATTAGCGATGAGACCTATCAAAAGCTCCCTGCCGAGGAAAAGAAATATTGGCATCCCCATGCTTACGAGGTAATAGCTGGACAACTCATTGTGCCTGATTTACCTGATATGGGCGACAAGGCGCTTGAAGGTTTCATAATGAGTTGGGGTAAGACATTTCATACCTGGCCTGACCCTAACACTGAGATTCCGCTAGGTGAACCGCTCTTGATGTGGTCTGCTGGTGCCGATGGACAGATAAGCAAAGAGATGATAGACAAACGCGATAAGCAGTTCAATATTTCTACGGATAATATACGTGAACGAAGAAAGATATATGGTTACAAGGTTCCAAAGGTAGAAGTGCCCAAGTCAATTGAGCAGATTGGTCGGCTATGGACTAGCAATGGGCCAGATAAGCCAGAGAAATTAAAATAAAAACCGTAGAGCACTGTAGGGTGCGTGAAACGCACCGTAATAATAAATGGTGCGTCCAGACGCACCCTACACGCTAAGTGTCCCAATTTCTGGAAAAATTGGGGGGATGTAGCCGCAACCTTCAGGTTGCGTGGAAAAACAGTTTATGCACGCCACTGCAATTGTGTCGAATAAACGCAGGCTAAAGCCTGCGGCTACCAGGGCTTTCAGGATGGAGCACCCTCAAAAAACGCCTCTTTTGAACCTTTCTTATTTCATCCACGGCCTCATCATGCCCCTCCCTGTGGAGCCTCTCCACAAGGCCGACCGAAGCGTCCTCTTCAAGTCTCTTAGAACTCTTCGCCAGTGCCACCGCCGCCGCCCAGCGGACATATTTATGTTCATCTTTTTTAAGTAGAGGTATGAGGTGGTCAACGGCCCTCTCAGAGCCTGTCAGGCCCAGTGCCTCAGCCGCCGCCCTGCGGACATCTTCATCTTTATCACTAAGTAGAGGTATGAGGTGCTCAACGGCCCTATCGGAGCCTATCTTGCCCAGTGCAAAAGCCGCCTCCCTGCGGACATATTCATATTCATCTTCAAGTAGAGGTATGAGGTGGTCAACGGCCCTCTCTGAGCCTATATCGCCCAGTGCCTCAGCCGCCGCCCTGCGGACATCTTCATCTTTATCACTAAGTAGTGGTATGAGGTGGTCAACGGCCCTCTCAGAACCTATATTGCCCAGTGCCACAGCCGCCGCCCTGCGGACATCTTCATCTTTAAGTAGTGGTATGAGGGGTTCAACGGCCCTCTCAGAGCCTGTCCTGCCCAGTGCCACAGCCGCCGCCCTGCGGACATCTTCATCTTTATCACTAAGTAGTGGTATGAGGAGTTCAACGGCCCTCTCAGAGCCTATATTGCCCAGTGCATAAGCCGCCTCCCTACGGACATCTTTATCTTTGAGTAAACCAACGAGTCGGGTTAAAATGCCATCGGTTCCAATTTTTGCCAGGGTCTCCTGTACTTCTGGGCGGTGAATCTGGCTAAAGAGTTTATCTATAACCTTACCGAAGTCTTCGTCTTTGTTGCCTTTATAATGGGCAATACACCTGCCTGCAAGGATGGGCTCGTATCTATGTATAAATAAGATTATCTCCTTTGCATAATTATCCCTGTAGCCGCAGGCTTTAGCCTGCGTGTCAAGAGAACCAATCAGGAAGAATAGCACCTCATCCCACCTGTTATATTCCAGGTAGTTTCTAAGCAATTCTTTATTTTCATCAGTGAGGGAAATTCTTCGTCCGCCTTCGGCGGACTCAGAATGACAGGCAGGAAAAAGTTGTTTCTTCAGTTCCAGGGAGGCGAGATACTCCTGGAAGGACTGGTGGCGGAAGGTGTAGTTTTTGGTCTCCTCCAAAAGTTTTAAAAATACGCCCAGGTGGATAAGACCTTCAAATTTAATATGATTGTCCACCCCGAGGTCTTGCATATTTTTATCTTTTGAAAGCTCAAACTTAAGGTCTACTGGAAATGAATAGGGATAGTTCATTTCTAACGTAAGATAAGAGAGTCGGGATAACAGGCGAATGGCGTGGGGGAGTGCTGAATCAATGTCCGAAGTAATCTTTTTAAAAGGGCTAGCTGGTCTCTGTATTGTGAACTTAAGTAGGGAGTTTATAAGTATGTTATAAAGGTCGGAGGCATTCTGGATTGAACCCTCGGGCAGGTTATTATTCTCTAGCAGGTTTCTTATGTGGGATAGAAAGATTGGGGTTCGCAATAGGAGCGGATTGATGGTCTTAATTTGCTTTACTGTTTTGTTCTCATACCAATTACCCATGAAGTCTCTAACCTGCTTGTCGTTTAACGGACGTGCCTCTACTGATTCGAAGTCCTTGAGGTATGTCGCTAACGACTTATAGGCATAAGGGCGTGAGGCGAATATCACCCTGTTTTTCTGGAGTAGGCCTCCCTCCTTGAGGAGATTGTAAGCGTCGTCGTTGTCTTTTAGATGGTCAAACCCATCTATAAGGAAAAGGAATTTTCCTTCCGAAAATGTCTTTTCGATGTATTTCTTTAGAGCGGAGGAAACTACAGCAAGTATTTTGAATTTTTCTTCAATGAGCGCTTCTAAAGATTTTTTTTCGAAGTATTCCATGAACTCGAAATACAGTGGGATCAAACTTGTTTTTATTTTACCATTGGAGATGTCAAGACAAAGTTCCTTCAGGAGTGTGCTCTTACCCATACCGGAATCAGCCACTACGGCAACCCTGTGGTGAGGGCCCTCTACGAGTTCTCTTAGAGAGATAGGCGTTTGATGGGTTTTTTCTGCTTCTTCAAAGGGCTCTTTTACTGCGGGACCTTTTTTCTGTTGGAAGTTGCCAATTTTTTCTTGTTCCTCTTGTGTAATATGCTCCTTTAAAAGTACAAGAGGTGGCGGGGCATACTGGCCTTTGGAGTCCAGGCAGTTTTCGTCCTCTCTTTCTTTTAGCCTAAATTCTTTTATTTTCTCCAGGTATTTTGGGTGGAGCTTTTGTAATTCTATCTTCTGAAAGACCTTCTCTTTAACCCACTGGCTGATTTCATAGGGAAGGTGGCTCTCAAAGCTATGGAGAATTTTTTCTAAGATTATCCAAATTATACTGAGTACGTCTAACATAACGCCATTTTAATGCATTTGTTTAGACAGGCAAGGGGTTTTTAAAGGGTTAGACGTTCGCATTATCGGAGATTTTTCGCTAATAGTAGAGTAGGGTGCGTCTTGACGCACCATTTATTACGGTGCGTTTCACGCACCCTACATTACTATTCCCCCCTTTAGCAAAGGGGGGAAGGGGGGATTTGAAAATCCCCTCCGTCCCCTCATGCCAAAGGTCCGCCAAAAAGGCTTGTCCTGAGCTTACCGAAGGATAGGCGGATTCGCTCAATTCGGATTCGCCAATTTTTGTGGCGAACAGATTCGCCTATGGTGAACTTTAGCCTGCGTTATACGCACCCATAAAGGGTGCGGCTACATTACACGTACGATTTTGCAGAGGTTTCAAATAATTATTAAGAGTGTGCAAGTTTCTCCAAATATACCAGCAGTCCCTCCAGCTCGCTACCTTTTCCGGAAAAGACTTCTACATGATACTTTTTGTGGTAGTTCAGCCTTTTTACCAGGATGCTCTTTAAGAAGTTGTCGGTAACCAGGACATCGCAGTAGGGCAGTACGGTCCCCACTATCAATGAATCATAAAAGTCCCCTTCTTCGGGTTCCCTGGCCTCCTCGTAGACCAGGATGGCCGCATTCAGGGAGGACACGATGTCTACAAATGGCACAGTTCTGAGCCACCCGGAATCCATGAAGGCCGCAAGCCTCTTGAGGTTTGGGTCATAAACCCTGTAGCTTTCTAAACCGTTCTTTCGTGGTCCTTCCAGGTGGTAAGCCTCCATGATGTACGTGGAGAGGCAGGGCTCTTTATTCATTTGTAATAGATAGCCTTTCACCAGGGCATGCCTTTCGCGCCCTCTCTGCTGGCGGAAGAGCTTGTTGGTAAGTTCTGGAAGCCCCCTCTGATAACCTTCCATGGCCTCTCTTCTCAGTCCTTCCCATCGTTCTTTGTACAACTGTTTGAGACGCTCCAATTTCTGAAGAAAAAATGCGTACTTTTCTGGTGTTTTATTGCAAAATGCCTCTTTTTTGGAG
>JAHFOV010000105.1 GCA_023261505.1 Planctomycetota bacterium | reverse complement strand
GACTTCACTCGGGTTAGGAAATGGCTCGTCTGGAGCGTTTTCCATCTCTTCAGTATGTATTTTGTAAATTTGTGCTGTTAATTTCTTCTGCGTGTCTGGTCTATTTAGTCTTGCTACCCATTCATTAACTTCTTTTTCAACTCTTTTTATTATTTCTCTTTCCTTTTGCCTGGCGACAGTCTCATCCATTTTAAGCAATTCGTTTTGCACTTTTTTCAAGCTATCACTGACGAACTCGCAATAGGCTTTATATTCAGAACCTTCAATAAACCCACTTTTAGAGAAATTTATATAATCTTTTAAACCATCAGCATATCCATATCCAAAGAGTCTCCACCTGTATCTGTTACCAGATGTTAACTTATCCAAACCAAACCATTCTTGATTTTCATTAACGATTCTCCCATTAACCTTTGTCCAAATACCTTGCTTTGTGTATGGAATAGGGTCCTTTGTGTAAAATATTTCTAGTCTAACTAATCCAATAGTCTCCAACGCCTGTTCAAATGGAAATTGTCTTTCCATTTCTGGTAAAACTTCTTCAACCTCTCTCCTTTCTTCCACCCCATTACTTTTTACTGTCAGGAATATCCTGAAATTTAGGCTTCTAGGCATCTTCATAGCAAGCCGCTCGTACAAACTGTCGGTAAGTATCCGTTTGTAATTCAAATCTTCCATAAAGATTTCGGTTCCATGCAATTTAAGAGCACATGGTGTTGAAAACACTTCTCTCTTTACGTCAGAAAGGTACTTAGCAGAATCCAATTGAATACTGCTCATATTAAACTTATGCCTTTGGCCTTCCCTTGCTGTAGAAATGATGCATCTTTTACATAAGTTAAAAATAGCTAACTTACCTCCCATTCCAAATTCACCTATGGGGGCCCTCCCAAGCTTCGGTGACCTGTAATCTTTTGTTTTCTTACTCTCACCGTAGCAAACATATGATTCCAATTGAGCAGCGTTCATCCCATTTCCGTCATCTTTAACTGATAATGTTCTATTATTTTCATCATAGATAATTTCTACTGTTGTAGCATCTTCGTCATAAGCGTTTGCTATTAATTCTTCCAGATTTGCAGCAAATTCTTTAAAGGTCCTTTTTGCCATTTTCTTGAGACCTGAGGTAGAGACCTTTTCTTGCAATTCCCAACGTGTGCCTTCAGGTGGTAAGTTCTTAATTGTACCGGACTTGTCTATGGTAGGTTGCACGTGTCACCTCCAGCTATTCAAAATTGTATTAGCTATAGACATCACACAGCTAGGCAAAATTTTAACACAAAAAGTTGAAAAGGTAAATATAGAAATCACTCATGCACGCCCTCCCCACTCAGTAATAAACCTCATAATTAACCTATCGGCCTTTTGAAAAGTTTCTTGTATTTTAGTAGAATAAAAATAGCTTTTTAAAGGCCGTTAATCAATGAAAAAGATAATCATCTTTGATACAACGCTGAGGGATGGGGAGCAATCCGCCGGGGTAAGCCTCAACATCCACGAAAAGCTCCAGATAGCCCATCAACTAGCCCGTCTGGGGGTGGACGTCATTGAGGCCGGGTTTCCTATTGCCTCCCAGGGAGATTTTGACGCAGTGAAGGCAGTGGCAGGAGAAGTGCGGGGCGTCACTGTGGCTGGGCTAGCCAGGGCCCTGGAAAAGGACATCCAGCGAGCGGCTGAGGCCCTTAAGCCAGCTGAAAGACCCCGCATCCATGTCTTCCTGGCTACATCTGAGATACATCGCCAGTACAAGCTCAAAAAGGCCAAGGAGGAGATACTTCGTCAGGCTAGAGAATCTGTCGCCCTGGCCAGAAGTCTTTTGCCTAATCACCCAGATGTAGAATTTTCTCCTGAAGACGCCTCCAGGACAGAACCTGCCTTCCTCAAAGAGGTGGTGGAGGCTGTTATAGAGGCAGGAGCCACAACTGTTAACATACCGGATACCGTGGGCTATGCCATCCCCGAGGAGTATGCCTCGCTCATAAGCTACCTGAAAAAAGAGGTAAAGAACATAAACAAGATACACCTCAGCGTGCACTGCCATAACGACCTGGGCCTTGCAACAGCCAACAGCCTGGCCGCTATCGGGGCCGGGGCCGGCCAGGTGGAGTGTACTGTTAATGGCATTGGAGAGAGGGCAGGCAATGCCTCACTGGAAGAGGTGGTCATGGCTCTCCATACCCGCAAGGATTTCTTTGGCTTCAGCACTGGTGTTAATACCAAGGAAATTATGCATACCAGCCGCCTGGTCTCGAGTCTGACGGGCCTCAGGGTTCAGCGCAACAAGGCAATTGTAGGAGAAAATGCCTTCGCCCACTCTTCCGGTGTGCATCAAGATGGCGTCATAAAAGAGAGGACTACCTACGAGATAATGAAGCCAGAGGATGTTGGCCTCACCAGGACCAGACTGCCGTTAGGGAAGCTATCGGGCAGGAGGGCCTTTGCAGAAAAGCTCAAGGAACTTGGCTACGCTCATCTGACGGAGAAGGAGATAGCGGAGGCCTTTACTGAATTTAAGGCCCTTGGGGATAAGAAGAAACTCATATACGACGAGGATATTGAGGCCATTGTGGTGAACACACTGGAAGAGGCGCCTCCTGTTTACAGGCTGGATAGCCTGAGAATAGACTGCGGCCCAGGCACCACGCCCCTAGCAGAGGTACGCCTACGCACCAGAGATAATAAAATACTTGAAAATGCAACCATCGGAGACGGGCCTATTGATGCCCTTTTCAAGGCCATTGACCTGGTGACGGGGATTCCTGGTAAGCTCCTGGACTATAACGTAAGGGCAATTACTAGCGGCAAGGATGCCCTGGGGGAGGTGAGCGTAGAAGTGGATGTAGAGGGCAAATCCTACAAGGGCAGGGCCATCAGTCTGGACATCATTGAGGCCAGCGCCCGTGCCTACCTGAACGTCATTAACAGAATCGTCCAGAAAACGATTGGAACATTAGAAGACTAAAAGCCCAAATGTCAAAATCAAAATGACAAATAAAATCCATTTGCCATCGAGTTTTGACATTTGGATTTTTAATTGAAATGCTCTGCATCCCCATAACTGCCGATACTAACGAAAAGGCCCTCCAGGACATTGTACAAGCGGGTGGCGAGGGCCACTCCCGTCTAGCCGATGTTATTGAAATCCGCCTGGACTACATATCTCACCCGGATTTAGAAAGACTTTTAAGCCACAGGCCCAAACCTATTATCGTTACCTGCCGTCCCACTAGAGAAGGGGGAAAGTTTGATGGCCCTGAGGAGGCCCGCATAAGGCTGCTGGAAAAGGCCGTAGAATTAGGCGCCGAGTTTATTGATATTGAACACGATAGCATTCAGCATTTCCGCAACAGGGGGAAGTCAAAGGTCATAGTCTCTTATCACAACTTTCAGGAGACCCCTGATAATTTAAATGAAATCTACACAAGGCTCTCTAACTCCAGCGCCGACATCGTCAAAATAGTTACCACGGCTAGAGAAATCACAGACAACCTAAATGTATTTCACCTCCTTGAGGAGGTCAGTAGGGGCGTATTGCAATACGCCCATACTGCGTGCAAACCAGTAATTGCCTTCTGCATGGGTGAGCTGGGGCAGATAAGCCGTATCCTTGCACCAAAGTACGGTAGCTACCTAACCTTTGGCTCTCTAGCCGTTGGAAAGGAATCTGCCCCCGGCCAGCTTACCGCTAAGGAGATGCGGGAAGTTTATCACATTGACAAAATTGATAAGGAAACGGCCCTGTATGGTCTCATTGGAAATCCAGTGGGCCACAGCATGGGGCCTTATATCCATAATGCGGCCTTCGGAGAGCTGGGCATTAATGCGGTGTATTTGCCTTTTAAGGTGGAAAATCTTAAGGAGTTTGTTCAAGGGTTCAAAAGTTTAAATGTTCAGGGTTACAGCGTCACCATTCCTCATAAGGAGGCAATTGTTCCACACCTCGATGGGCTTGATCCGCTCGCCAGGGAGATCTGTGCTGTAAATACAGTGGTAAATAAAGCAGGGAAACTTATAGGGTACAATACGGATTCCACCGCAGCCTTGAGGGAGCTAGAAGAAGGATTAGGAGACCTCAAGGGCAAGAAGGTCACCCTGATAGGGGCGGGAGGCGCCGCCAGGGCCATAGCCTTCGGACTAAAACAAAGGGAGGCTAAGATTACCCTTGTAAATCGTACAAACGAGAAGGCCAGGAGGCTGGCCCAGGAATTGGGATGCCATTACAAGAGATTTGAAGACGTGACCAAAGTAGATCGGGAGGTGCTAATAAACACCACCTCAGTAGGTATGTACCCCAGGACAGATGATATACCGGTACCCCTCGAAGTTTTTAGGCCGGGGATGTGGGTTTTTGATATCGTGTATAACCCTCTACAAACCCGTCTCCTCAAGGAGGCGGCCGAGAGGGGCTGCCATACCCTCGATGGACTGAAGATGTTTCTTTATCAGGCGGCCCAGCAGTTTGAACTATGGACAGGGCACCCCGCGCCACTACAATTAATGGAAAGAGTGGTAAGGGAGAGGCTGATTCAGCAAAAGCCTAAATAACAAAGCGCAAATGGTAAATAATTAAATTAAAATTCACCACCCCGCTTTCCCCTCCTTCAAAAGGAGGGGACAAGGGCGAGGTAAAAATTAAGGATTTCATTTGTCATTTGGGCTTTGACATTTTTTGCTTATTTCTAAAATGAACATCTTTCTAATAGGATTCCGTGGAACAGGTAAGACCACAGTAGGGAGGCTTTTAGCTGAAAAACTGGACTGGGAGTTTATAGATGCCGATGAGTATCTGGAAAAGAAAGCAGGTAAAACTATAAGGCAAATCTTTCAAGAAGGCAGAGAAGCGCTATTCCGAGATATGGAAGAGGAGGTAATTCGAGAGCTTTCTGGGATGGAGGATAAAGTAATAGCTGCCGGTGGGGGGGCCGTCTTAAGGGAAATAAACGTAAAGAACATGAAACAAAATGGTCTGGTAATTCTCCTGGAGGCAGATGCCCGTACCATACATGAACGACTACAGAAAGACCCAAAGAGTTCCACCCAGAGGCCAAATCTTACCGATCTGGGCCACTTTAATGAGATTGTCCACCTGTTAGAATACCGCCGTCCATATTATGAAAAAGCAGCAGACCACCGTATTGATACTACCACCATTAGCCCTGCAGAAGTGGCAAAAGTAATCCTTTCTGTCTATCGTTCCTGGTTAAAGTCTCGTTAGCGGACTTGACCTAGGTTCTTTTTAGTGGTAGAGTTAGAACCGTTAAGGAGCAATTTTTGGCCAAACTCACCCATTTTGATGAATCCGGAGCCTCCAGGATGGTAGATGTCTCTCAGAAAGAGGCCACGGAGAGGCTTGCCATTGCTCAGGCCAAGGTAACCATGAAGCCAGAGACCTTGAGGCTCATACTGGACAAAAAGGTTGCCAAGGGGGACGTCTTTGAGGTGGCCCGCATTGCAGGCATTATGGCGGCCAAGCGCACTGGG
>JAHFOV010000104.1 GCA_023261505.1 Planctomycetota bacterium | reverse complement strand
TTGGCATACGCATAAAAGGCCTCTCCGAGGACAAGATAAAAGAGAAACTTCAGGCAGATTTTCAAAAGGCACTGGGGGAGAACCTGGAAGGGATACAATTTGGCAAACTACCTTACTCTTGCTCTTTAAAACTCAAGAGACCAATGGACGAGCCTGAACTCAGGAAGGCCCTGGCAGGTGGCGGGTACACCGATGAAGACATAGTAAGCCTGGTACCTTTAGGTGCTTCGAGCAAGGAATACGAACTTACCGTGCCAGCCTTAAAGAATGAAAAAGTCAGGGCTGCGGAGATAGAAAAACTTATAGCGGGTATCCCCGGCCTGGAGTTCCAGAATATAGCCCTTCAATGGGGCGAAGTAAAGGAAGTCGAGGCACAGGCTCTACCCAGTGGCATGGCCGGCACTCAAGGTACACTGGGAGTGGAACTCAATAGTCCCATAGACCCAAAGCTTCTGGAAATAGAACTCAGGAAAAGGGGTTATCATGAGGTTACCGTTAGCGCTAGGGAAGAGAGGGCTAGAAAACTTACCAGCGCAAGACTGGAACTCTCAGGTCTTAAAAATACATTAGTAGCGATACAGGAAGGGATGCCCAGGGAGCTGCGGCTTCCCTCTTTTATCTTCCTTTCAGAGGTCTCACTGAAGATAGTATTGGAAAGCCCTTTAGAGGAAGGAGCTTTAACGGTCTCTATTCAGCCACAACGTCTGGGCATCACTAGGATAGTATCTCTGGGCGCAGCCACCGAGAATTTCAGTGCAGAGCTAAAACCTCTTAGGGCAGAAAAGCTACAGGAAAAGATTAAAGAGGACACAATATTGGCGTTCAAAGATAATCTCTATAAAGAGACCGTTGGGGTAAGTCTTGAGAAAATTTCTGAGACGCCGGGTGCAAGCGCTCAAGAAGGAGAATTACTGGTGGCCGTGAACCTGAGTAAGCCCCTGCCAAAGGACAAGATAGAAGATGCCCTTAGCAGGGCAGGCTACAAACAGGCCCTGGTAGAACCTCTGGAGGCGGGTAAGGACTACCAGGCAATAAAGCTCATGGCGAAACCCATTGAGTTTGGCGCTATGCAGTCCAAATTAAACCAGGCTTTCCAGGTTCCAGAACCCCTGAAGAGGGTAGTGAGCATTGGTTCCACAGTGGCTGAGGAGATGAAGAATAGGGCCTACCTCGCCCTCATATTTGCCAATCTGGCCATAGTTGTTTACATATGGTTCCGGTTTGGAGAGATGAAGTTCGGGGTGGCAGCCGTCCTTGCACTGGTCCACGATGTCCTATTCACACTGGGGGCCGTGGCGGTGGCCGGATATTTCTCGGATATTTTTGGTGAACTGAAATTCAACCTCCCCATGATAGCCGGCTTTCTTGCCCTAATTGGGTACTCCCTTAATGATACAATTGTAGTCTTTGACAGAGTCAGGGAGAATATTGCGGGGAAGAAGGCCATAGATACTCAATTGGTTGATGAAAGCGTCAATCAGACCCTGAACCGCACCGTGCTGACCAGTTTCACCGTGTTTGTGGTAGTAGCCAGTCTATACTTTTTGGGAGGTAGCGAACTTCAGGGTTTTGCCTTTGTCATGCTCATAGGTGTAGTGGTGGGAACATACTCTTCTATCTTTATCGCCAGTCCAATACTGGTGTACTGGGCCACAGTGAGGAGGGGTTTTGGGCTAATATTCCTCGCTCTAACGTCTCCAATATGGCTCCCGTGGAAGATTATGAAGAGACTCTTAGGTGGCACTCCCCATCCACGCAGGGCATAGAAAAATAAAAAGGGTGGCGCCCCTTATTAGTTGTAAGGAGAAGTCAATGAGTAAGAAGAGTTTTATAAGGAGGATTGAAGTACAGGTAGGTATAATTCTAGGTGTGACCATGTTCTCTATAATCGGGGTATTTCTTGGTATAAGGAAAGGAGAGAAAGGGCATCGGGAGACCGCCTTGCTAGCCAAAGTAGACGCTGACACCGCCGATATACTTAATCTTAAGGAGTTGGAGCAAGCCCAGGCAGCGTCTCCACGCCAAGTAGAAAAGGTCCAGCCTAAGAAAGGGAAAGTGGCTAGGTTAAGCAAAACATCTCTGGCTCAGGAGTCATCGGCTCAAGGGGCAAGTGCTCCTCCAGAGGTCGTAGAAGCGCCACCTACACCCCCAGCTAAAGAAGTGAAAACGCCTCAGGAAGGAACCCAACACCTTGCAGAACTGGTGCAGTCTAAAAAAGGAACTGCCTCTCAGGTAGCGGAATCACCTTCAGCTAAGGAGACAGCACCCCTAAGACCTTCTGTTCCTGCAGAATTTAAGCAGACAAAATCCTTAGGCACAACCGCCCCTGTAGAGACCAAGCAAACAAAATCCTTAAGTACAGGTGTTCCCTCGGGAGCAACAGAGACAGCAGTCCCATCAAGTACAGGCGCCCCTGCAGGGGTTACAGAGGCACCACCTACACCCCCTGCTGAAATACCCGCCTTAAGCGAAGAAACTCAAGTTGTAAGAAAAGTGTTGCCTTCTCTAGAACAAAAGTCCCCTCTTCCTACGACCCATACAGTAAAGGCCAACGACACCCTCTCATCCCTGGCCAAGAAGTATTATGGAGATGATACAAAATGGACTCTTATTTATGAGGCCAACCAGCTCTCCAACCAGCATTTGTTAACCGTGGGACAGAAGTTGACTATTCCCAGCCCTGAAGAGGCCCAGGTGGAGAAACAGAAGATAGTAAAAGTCTCAACCGCAAAGATCCATAAAGGCGCCCCTGGCAGGGCTCACCGGGTACAAGAAGGAGAAACCCTTCATACTTTAGCAAGGATGTACTACGGTGATGAGTCCAAATGGAGGAGGATTTACAACGCTAACCAGGATATCTTCAGTCAAAGAGAGGAACTGGAGCCAGGCGACGTATTGATTATTCCCTGAAAGGAAAAGGAGGGCAGCTATGGAAATCTGCTTGTTCGCCACACCGATTGGCAAATCCGGCCATTATTGTGGTGGATTTGCCTACTTTTTTTCGGGCAGATGCAGGCGTGTAGTTGGGTTGTTAACCACATTTTATATAGCCCTTTTTACTTGCTTCTTGTACAACGCAGAGGGGGTGGAGGGGACGCAAGTAGAGCACCCTTACCCCCTCTTCAAGCATGACCCTCAGCATACAAGCAGGAGCACTTTTCTAGGGGCTCAGACTGCTAGCCTTAAGTGGACCTTTCCCACAGACAACCATATAATTTCTTCCCCAGTCGCGGCAGGCGATGGTACTGTGTACATAGGGAGTATGGACGGCAACTTCTACGCTATAAAGCCAGATGGTCATACCAAATGGTTTTATAATGTACAGAGTGCCATTTTTTCCTCTCCCGCAATTTCTCAGGATGGGACCGTTTACTTTGCCTGCCGCGATAAGATGTTCTTTGCCGTGGGACCTGACATGAAGGAAAAATGGAAGTTCAAGATGGGTTCGGAAGTCCTGGCATCACCCACAGTGGGTCCAGATGGCACTATTTACATCGGTAACTGGGATGGCAAACTATACGCCATCAGCCAGGATGGTGTACTCAAATGGGCTTACCAAACAGGAGACAGCATCGTTGCCTCTTCCGCAGCAGTAGGGGCAGATGGCACTGTTTATGTAGGCTCCAGAGACAGGCAACTTCATGCAGTTGACTCAACCTCTGGGAAAAAGAAGTGGAGTTTCCAGGCAGGGGACAAGGTGGATACCTCCCCATGCGTCGGGCAAGACGGAACGATTTACTTTGGCTCCAACAATGGCATCTTATATGCCCTCTCTCCCAAGGGAGACCTGAAATGGAAATTTGAGACAGGTTCCTGGATATATTCCTCTCCTTCTCTGGGAGACGATGGTACCATCTACTTCGGCGCTAAGGATGGCAAACTATACGTATTGAGCCCCGCAGGACAAAAGAAATGGTCCTTTCAGACAGGGGATGCTATCAGTTCCTCCCCAACTCTTGGCTCAGACGGTACTGTTTATTTCGGTTCATGGGATGGGAAGTTTTATGCCGTAGGCCCAGATGGCCAGCTCAAATGGAGCTATGACATAGGCGCATCCGTTGCCAGCTCTCCAGCTATAGATGCAGAAGGCACGGTATTCGTGGGCAGTGATAATGGCATGTTATATGCCTTTAAAAAGTAGCCAGTAGGTTGAATGGGCAGTGGGGGACTTTCTCTCAGAATCGGCTTGCCGGTGTACCAGACCCTTAGTTTACAACCGCTGCCCACTACTTTATGCTTGACGGACTTCACGTCCTGTGATAAAAAGTAGAATGTAATTATGATTGGCATTTCCAAACTATACTGTGGAACCGTTGAGCCCTCTGACGCCCTCCGTTACGGTAGAGAGTCAAAGAGGCTCCCCTCCCATCTCCTGCAGTTCTCTAGCGACAAGAAGCCTGTGGTGGTCTGGAATATGGGCCAGCGATGCAACCTGAAGTGCATCCACTGCTACTCCCAGTCCAGAGATATTGAGTACCCCAATGAATTAACCACTCAGGAAGGTAAGGCCCTCCTGGACGACCTGGCCGGGTATGGCGTACCGGTGGTGCTATTTTCGGGGGGAGAACCCCTCATGAGGCCAGACCTCCTGGAATTGGCCTACTATGCCAAGTCAAAGGGACTGCGGGCCGTAATCAGCACTAACGGCACCCTCATCGCCAGGGAGAAGGCCAGGGAATTAAAGTCTGTAGGGCTATCCTATGTGGGTGTTAGCCTCGATGGTATGAGAGAGACCAATGACCGCTTCCGTGCCGTAGAAGGGGCCTTTGATATGGCCATCCAGGGTATACGTAACTGCATTGCAGAGGGTATCAAAGTAGGGCTGCGCTTTACGATTAACAGGGGAAATGCCCCCGATATACCAGATATATTCGATCTAATAAAGCAGGAAGGTATCCCCAGGGTATGCTTCTACCACCTTGTGTACGCAGGGCGCGGCTCAAAACTTATTAAAGAAGACCTTAATCACGAAGAAACAAGGCAAGTGGTGGACCTGATCGTAGACAAGACCAAAGAACTCCACGACCAGGGACACAAGATTGAGGTCCTTACAGTAGACAATCATGCCGACGGCCCTTATGTCTATCTGCGTCTCCAGAGGGAGAACCCAAAAAGGGCAGAAGATGTGTACCAACTCCTACAATGGAATGAGGGGAACAGCTCGGGTAAAGGCATTGGCTGTGTGAGCTGGGATGGCTCGGTGCATCCCGACCAGTTCTGGCGCCATATAGTCCTGGGCAACGTAAGGGAACGCCCCTTCAGCGAGATATGGGAAGACACCTCCAACCCTTTCATGGCCAGCCTGAAGGACAAGAACAAATATGTAAAGGGACGCTGCTCTCTTTGCAGATGGCTGAACATCTGTGGTGGAAACTTCCGTGCCCGTGCAGAGGCTTACTATGGAGACATGTGGGCTCCAGACCCTGCCTGCTACCTCACCGATGAGGAAATAGGGATAGAGGCGGCAGTGGCCCGCTAGTCCGAGTGATTTTTCCCCTCTAGAAAGTTGAAAATCCGCCTCAGGCGGGAGGGGACCAAGGGGTGTTACCTCCCCTCTAGAAAGAGGG
>JAHFOV010000052.1 GCA_023261505.1 Planctomycetota bacterium | reverse complement strand
GACCTGGTTTCCAGGAAGGTTTTCTTTCTTTATCCTCGCCATGTCTTGAGACGTTCAACAATAACCCTACCGCGGCCATAGAGAGCGAGAGGGAAGAACCACCTGAGCTAATAAAAGGTAGTGGTATCCCTTTAGTCGGTACGCAACCCAATACAACTGCCATGTTGAAGGCCGCCTGGTAACAAAGCATAAGGGTTACTCCCATGGCGAGCATCTGCCCAAAAGGCTCAGTCGCTTTCAAGGAAACCCTTAGCCCCTGCCATGCTAGAAGGGCAAAAAGCAGGACTACAAAAAAGGTACCTGCGAACCCTAGTTCCTCTCCAAGAGTTGCAAAGATAAAATCACCGCTACACTCAGGAAGGAAAAAGAGCTTTTGATAACCTTTTCCAAGACCATCCCCAAAGGCCCCGCCCGAACCCAGGGCAATCCAGGATTGAATGATGTGATAGCCTGCCCCGGAAGAGTCACTCCATGGGTCCATGAAGGCCAGCAGTCTGTTCTTCCTGTAAGAGGCCACAAAGACAAGGAACAAAAGGAAGGGTATAAAAGCAATTACGGAGGCAGCTGCATAAATCCACCGGCTTCCTCCTATAACCAGGAGCATCATCCCCAGAGCGGCCAAAAATACTGCAGTGCCAAAATCAGGCTCAAGTAACGTAAGGAGGGTAAGGGCCATCACCGCCAGGAGAGGCAATATAAAACCTCTTAAGAATTCATGCATCCGCCCCTGATACCTGGAGGCCCAACTCGCCATAAACAACACCAGTGCCAGTTTGGCAAACTCAGAGGGCTGAAACCCTATCATAGGCCCCAACCTTACCCATCTTCTAGCCCCATTCTGGAGGGTTCCTATGCCAGGGATAAGTACCGCTACCAGGCCAATAATGGCTAAGGAAAGCCATATGTACCAAAAAGGCTCCAGTCTTCTGTAATCAAACCAGGCGAGACCCAGCATGGCTGCGGTTCCAAAGCCGAGGGCTATCGTATGCTTTAGAAGGGAAGAGGAACCCCTTAGCCCAAGAGAGCTAACCCAGTCTGAACTGTATACCATTACCAGTCCTATCCCCAGGAGCCAGCCGATCACCACTAATACTACGCCGCCCGGCTCCGGCAATCTCATAGCCCCATCCTGAAAATCAAGAGTCCCAAAAAACCCATAACGGCTGCAAGTATCCAGAGTCTTACTGTTATCTTGGTCTCTGACCAGCCCATGAACTGAAAATGGTGATGAAGAGGGGCGCAGTAAAAGACCCTTTTGCCAGACAACTTAAATACCGCCACCTGGAGAAAAACTGAAAAGGCCTCCAGCATAAATACCATCCCTATCAGTAAGAAAAGGAATTCCTGCTTGAGAAGGAGTGCTACTACGGCCAGCATCCCTCCCACACTTAGAGAGCCTACATCTCCCATAAAGGTCTGGGCAGGGAAGCCGTTGTACCAGAGGAAACCTAACCCTGAACCGACCAGGGCGGCACAAAAGACGCTAAGCTCTTTGGCCTCCGGGAGATGGTTAACCCCCAAAAATAGGCTGGTCTCTCTGTCTCCTATGACATAGGCCACAAAACTCAGCGTCAAGCCGGCTATTATGGTACAGCCTATTGCCAGGCCGTCTAACCCATCTGTCAGGTTTACCGCATTGGAATTCCAGGCCACATAGAACATTGCCAATACCACATATAAGAATCCAGGTTCTATATCTTTACTTAAAAAGGGCAGGGCAATACTTGTGCCTAACCCGGAGACTTTAAAGTGTTGATATATTGCGATGCCTAAAATTAGACCCAGTACTAACTGAAAGGCCAGTTTGGTCTTGTCCCTCATACCGAAGGAACCTTTTACGGTCAGTTTCAAGTAGTCATCCATAAAGCCCAGCACTCCAAGCCATGCAGCAGTAAAAAACAGGAGTTTTATTGAGTAATCCTTGAGGTTGCACCACAGGACCATGGAGAGGAAAAGGGAAAGGAGGATTATTATCCCTCCCATCGTAGGGGTATCCTTTTTGTTAGCATGGAGGTTGCGGAGTTCTTCGGAATGGGTCTTGGACGTGTCCTCCCTCACCTGGTACTGTTCCAGCTTTTTAATTACCTTCGCTCCAAGCAGGAGGCTGGCCAGAAAGGCGGTAAGCGCCGCCAGGCCCGCCCTTAAAATCGCATCCTCCAGGAGACTGCAAGAAGGCTGTGTTGAAATCAAGTAACTGTACATGTTAGTTCTCAAGCGACTGTTCTTTCTTTGGCAATCCCCCTATATCCCCCTTTATTAAAGGGGGACTGAGGGGGATTAGAGAAATATTCAGTTAAACGGTTACACACTTCTTCCAACCTCATACACCTTGAACCCTTCAATAGGACAGAGTCCCCTGCCTTTAAATGCACCGTAGCCGTATTAAAGACCTCCTCCATATCTTTGCAGACGTGTATCTGCTGTTCTGCCATTCCTGCCTTACGGGCTGCCCTAGTCACTTCCATGGCAAAGCGCCCAGTTACCAACAGGAGGTCTACCCCTGCTTCTGCTATCTTCTCTCCAAGCTCCATGTGCAACCTGCTGGCCTCCTTGCCCAGTTCTGCCATATCTCCGCAGATAAGGCATTTTTGCCCGGAAACCTCCATGCGGGAGAACTCAGCCAGGGCCGCGGCCATGCTGGCAGGATTGGCATTGTAGGCATCATTTATAATGGTCAGGCCGCCCACATGGTGCCTCTCCATCCTCATGGGAGGCAGATGAAAATCTCTCAATCTCAAGCAAAGTTCTTCTATATTTAGTCCCAGGCAATGTCCTACCGCCAGGGCAGCCAGGGCGTTATATACATTATGCAGGCCCGGCGCGCTCAAGCTGACTTTGTATCGCCCATTAACGGTAAATGCAATTCCTATCTCTTGCTCGCTTAGCTCAGTAGCTCTTATATCTGCCTCTTGCCCAAGACCGAAGTAAACCGATCGTCCCCGAAAAGTCTTTGCAATCGCCTGACACATTGGGTTGTCCGCATTTAATACCAGATACCCATTCGGGCTAATATTCTCTAGGAGCTCAGCCTTGGCACTAGCCACTCCCTCCACGCTCCCAAGCCCTTCCAGATGTGCCTCAGAAATGTTGGTAATTACCCCTATATCGGGCTGCGCTATCCAGGATAACCAACGTATCTCTCCGGGGGCGCTGGTACCCATTTCAATAATTGCCAGTTCATGGTAAGGTTCAAGTTGAAAGAGGCTTAGGGGTAAGCCTACAAAATTGTTATAATTGCCCGGAGAGCCAGCCACACGAAAGGAGGTAGACAAAAGATGCTTCAACATCTCTTTTGTGCTGGTCTTACCATTGGTCCCTGTAACCGCCACCACCTTTGCAGGCAGTTTCTGTCTATAGTATCTTGCCAGTTTACCCAGGGCCTCTACAGTATCTTTTACCTGTACCACGAGGACGTCAGGGGAATTAATATCTATCTCTCTGGAGACCAGAAGACCCGAAGCCCCTTTCTCTATAGCCTTATGTAAAAAGTCGTGCCCATCGCATTTATTTCCTTGAAGGGCCACAAATAATTCCCCTGCCTTCAGAAGTCTTGTGTCTGTGGATACCCCATTCAAAGGTAAATCCTTTCTGCCGCTCTTGTAAAGGCCTTGAACTGCCTCTACAATCTCCCTGCCCCAAAGGGCTTCCATAGATTCCTCCTCAGTACTTAGGCCTGTTTCACTAATTCCCGTGAGGCGAGAACAGATAGAACCCCTTCCTCACATTGAGGGCAAACTACACGTACGACCTCGGCCCCCACTTCCTTCACTAATTCCTTGAATTCAGAAGTGGCCTTTATCCACTCCCCGAACTTCTTTACCTTATTACATAATCTGCACTCTAGGACCATCTCAGTTATACCTCCCCAAAAACCCCCTTGACGAGATATAAAGAATACCTTTACCCTACCACGCCCTCCGCTACAGAAAGCGCCACATGCTCTAATTCCTCCACCGGTTCCTTTCCTTTAAGGGGCTTACCGGAGAGGACCCATTTAACTACTTCTCTATCATCAAAAGGAATAACTAGCTTTCCAAGGTCCTGGGTTTGCTCATGCCCCTTACCAGCTATGAGTACCACGTCTCCCTTTGCGGCATGGGAAAGGGCTTGTTCTATGGCCAGCCGCCTGTCAGGCTCTATCCTGTAGGACTTGCCGGTAATACCCCTTTCAATCTCCTTTATAATCTCTATGGGATGCTCGGAGCGGGGGTTATCGCTTGTTAGCCAGAAGAGGTCAGCGTACTTCTCCGCCACCTGGCCCATCAAAGGCCGCTTCCCTCTATCTCTGTCTCCACCACAGCCGAAGACCAGCAAAAGCCGTTTTTCTACCAGGGGCCCCAGGGTTTCCAGTACTGCCTCCAGGGCATGAGGGGTATGGGCGTAATCTATAAAGACATGGAACTCTCGTCCCGGTATCCTCTCAAGTCTTCCAGGAGGACCCTCCAGGGACTCTATTCCCTTTTTAATCTCTGATAGCCTTACGCCAAGGGCCTTTGCGGCCGTAGCAGCAGCTAGCAGGTTATAAAAGTTATGCTTTCCGATTAAATGAGACTTTACCAGCAGTTCTTCCTGCCCATCTGTGAGTATCAATTCTGTACCTTCCAGGGAAGTACTTAAAATCTCCCCTCTTATCCCTTTGGTTGCCTTCGGATAGTACCACAGTATTTGGGCCCTGGTATGTTTAGCAAAATACTGGCTGGCTGGATCCTCCGCATTAAGCACGGCCGCCGCCTCAGGGGAAAGGCTACGGAACAGGAGGACCTTGGCATCCCTATAAGACTCCATATCTTTGTGATAGTCCAGGTGCTCCTGGCTTAGATTGGTAAAAATGGCAACCTTAAAATCTATTCCATGTACCCTGTTTTGCATTAAGGCATGTGAGGAAACCTCCATAACTACGTGAGTAATCCCATAGTTCAACATCTCTTTGAAAAGGCCGTGGAGTTCCAGGGATTCAGGGGTAGTATGGCTGGAGCTTATGCACCTCAAACCGGTAAAGCAAGTTACAGTCCCTATTAGGCCCACTTTATTTCCAGCGGCCTCCAGGATGGAGCGGAGGAGATAAGAAATGGTAGTTTTACCGTTGGTACCAGTAACCCCTATACAAGTAAGATACTTTGAAGGCTCACCGTAGAAATGGCTGGCTAGACAGGCGAGGGCCTTCCTGGAGGAGGGAACCACTATCTGAGTAAGGCAACCGGCCTCCGCCTTCGCCTCTTGGTTATCGCTTTCTTGTTTTTCTGCTGACGACCGTGTGTCACTGGTCGTTCCCAGAAAGACTCCGTCATTGCGAGCGCAGCGAAGCAATCTCCCAAAAGAGAAGCGGGATTGCTTCGGGACTTCGTCCCTCGCAAGGCTCACCACTTTCTCCGTGACTACGGCCACCGCACCTTTTTCTACAGCCTCTAGAATAAAGGTGTGGCCATCCGCTTTAGAGCCTTGCAGGGCCACAAAGAGGTAGCCTGGCTTTACCCTTCTAGAGTCATAAGCTATCCCGGTTACGTCCCTCTCCTGGAAGTCAATAACCCTGCCCCCTTCCAGTCGTTCTAAAACAGAACAAAGCCTGCTGAGCTTCATAACTTCTCCGCAAACAGTACTAATTCACGGCGCAATAAACGCCTGTCTCTAAATAATTCAAAGACCTTCTTAGAATCTCCCCAACGGTAGGGGCAGAAACTGTACCGCCGTAGTGGGCCCCCTGTGGTTCATCCATCATAACTAATGCACATAGTCTGGGCTTTTCTGCTGGGGCATATCCTATGAAAGAACTAAAGTAGCCAGCTCCTCCGTAACCACGAACGCCCGATCTGGTTTTTTCAGCAGTACCCGTCTTTCCCGCCACCGTATATTCCTTCAGACTGGCCTTTTTCCCTGTCCCCTCCTCCACCACCCTAGTAAGGATATGTGTTATCTGATTTGCAATATCTTCATCCAAAACCCGACGGACACGCCGTGTTTCAAACCTTTTTGTTTCCACACCGTTACCGTCACTCAATGCCAAAACAATCCTTGGTTTTATTAGATTTCCCCCGTTAGCCAGGGCACAGAAGGCGGTGGTTAACTGCAATGGGGTTACCATCACTTCATATCCCATGGCTACAGAAGCCACAGAAAGACTTGTCCATTGAGAGGGTGGACGAAGGACGCCTGAGACTTCTCCAGGGGTTTCTATGCTTGTGGGTGTGCCCAGACCGAAGAGTTTTAAATCGCTGTAGAGCCTATTGGAGCCTTCTAACATGGCCAGCTTGGCCATTCCAATATTACTGGAATTAATAAGAATTTCTTCTAGGGTAAGGTTCTCATAAGGGTGGACATCGCGCAGTATGCGTTTTCCTAGTGGGAACACCCCATTGTGGCAGAAAAAGACATCCGTGGGCCGCGCAAGTCCACGCTTCAACACCCCGCTAACTATCAGGGGCTTAATAAGGGAGCCGGGTTCGTAACAATCAGTAATCACTCTGTTTCTGCGCTGCTCAGGGGATGAGCCATGATAATTATTGGGGTCAAAGGTGGGCCGGCTAGTCACGGCCAGGACCTCCCCCGTTTGGGGATCCATAATCAATGCCATGGCAGACTTCGGACTCCACTGTTCACAGGCCTTATCTACCTCCTCTTCAAGGATGTTCTGTACAGCAAGGTCTACGGTAAGAATAACGTTACTGCCATCTTGAGGTGCTCTTAAAACGTTCTCTCCGGTAAAGATGGGCCTCTGAAGGCCATCCTGACTCGTCACCGTAAAACCAGGGGCACCCGCAAGTTCCTTGTCAAAGGCCAACTCAATACCTTCCAGCCCCCTTCCATCTATATCAACAATCCCAAGCACCTGACTCAGGAGACTACCGCAGGGATAAGACCTGGTATTCTCAGGGTATATATCTACCCCTTTTATTGCCAGTTCCTTAACCGCTTGCACCTCCTTAGGGCTAACCTTTCTTTTAAGCCATACAAATTTTTTTTCCTTATTCAGAAGGGTAAATACCTTGCTCGGCTCCATTCCAAGGGCCTTAGCAATGGTCTTAGAAGCCTTTTTTATATCCTCTATCTCACCAGGGTTAGCATATATAGAGCTTATCTGTAGGGTCTGGGCAAGCGTCCTTCCATGACGGTCAAGAATAGCACCCCTGCGGGCTAGTATCTCTGCCTTTTTAAAATGTTGAGCCTCTGCCAGCTCATCGTACTTCTTATGCCCCAAGAGTTGTATTCGTCCAAGCTGGAGCGCCAGGCCTATATAAGTCACAAAAAGTATTATTATGAAAAGATACTTCCTCACGCCTTTACCCTTCTTTTGTCACGAATTATTTTATCCCTTAGACCCAGAGACTTCTCACTAAAAGTGCTACGACACCGTCTGCATGTCCAGAGTTCGACATCAAGGACATAACTGTAACCCTTCTGAAGACCTGCAAACGTGAAGTTACCGGTACTCTCACAGTTTGGGCAGCGCAGAACTATTGGTTCTAGCAAATCTCTAACGCCCATGGGTGACCTTTGAATTTGATGCCATATTAGGGCTATCCTTTAGATTTCCTTTCTCGGGCGGTATTAACTCCAAACCCATATCTTCCAGCCTTTGGAGGATTTTCTGTGGAGACCTCAAAGCACTTATTTCAGTTTTCAATTCCAGGTTCTTTTCCTCCATATAGGCCTTTTCCCTCTCAAGTGTTGTTACCTCATAGCCAATCTTTACAACTTCTTTAGACTCCCATAGCACAACCATTGCCATCCCTACCGATATAAATATCAAAAAAAACATCCTCACCAAGAGCACCTCAAAGCCTCTCCACAGTTCTGAGCTTGGCGCTCCTAGAACGCGGATTTTTACTTACCTCTTCTTGAGAGGGCCTTATGGGCTTTCGGGTCAAAAGCATATAGAGCCCCTTCTTAAAACCTTCCATAAAGGCTCTTTTTACAATGCGATCCTCTAGGGAATGAAAACTTATGACCACCATTCTGGCTCCTGGCTTTAGGAATTTATACGCTGTAGAAAGAAAGACCTCCAAACCCTGTAACTCCCTATTTACTGCAATGCGGAGGGCCTGAAAGACCCTGGTGGCAGGGTGTATCCTCCCCCTACGTCCTGGCACGACCCTCTCTATAAGAGAGGCTAATTGGGTAGTAGTGTCAAGTGTGGCCTTCCTCAGGTGGGCCTTAATGGCCCTGGCTATCCTTCTGGACCACCTCTCCTCCCCATACTCCCAGAAGATTCTTGCCAGTTCCTCTTCCTTGAGCCTTCTCAGCATCTCGGCCGCTGTAAGACCAGAAGTCCTGTCCATCCTCATATCCAGCGGGCCCTCCAACTGGAAACTGAATCCTCGTTCTGGAATGCCAAGCTGGTAGGAAGATACGCCCAGGTCTAAAAGCAGTCCATCTACCCCCTCTATACCTAACTCTTGCAGTATCTGGCCGAGGTCGGCATAATCGGCGTGGAAGAGCCTGAACGGGTTACTTACCTGGGAAAGAAATCCCTTTGCCACCTCAATAACCTCCGAGTCTCTATCTAAACCTACCAGGAGCCCTGAAGGGCCTATCTCCTTAAGGATGGCTACGGCGTGTCCCCCGGTACCTAGCGTGCAATCTGCTATGATTTTTCCAGAACCGGGCCTTAGCCATTCCAATACCTCCCTCAACATAACAGGTTGATGTAGAGGGAGCTGAAAGCTCACTCCATACTCTAATCCACCAGGACTGTTGGCGGACCTGTCCGCCTCAGGCGGAGCAGACATAGAGCTAGCTTGCAGCCCCACCCAGGAGTTTCTCAATCAAAACGTCATATTTCATCTCATTTTCTTTATCCATAGACTCCCACTTAGAAGCACTCCACACCTCTATCCTTCTGCCAACACCCGTAAGCTCAATGTCCCTCTCCAGGCCTGCGTATTCCCTTAGTTTCTGAGGAATAACCATCCTCCCCTGCGGGTCACACTCCACCTTATGCGCAGAGCCCATAAATGTCCTTTCTATCATCCTGCGCTCCGCGGTGAAGGCCAGTTTCTGAATATTGCTCACAAACTCCTCCCAATGCATTGGTGTAAAAAGAAAGAGACACTTCTCTGTGCCACGGGTAATAAAAAAACCTTTCCCATATTTCTTCTCTATAGAGGCCTCCCTGAAAGGGGCAGGTATGGCCACACGGTTCTTTTCGTCCAGTACATGTTTAAAGTTGCCGTAAAACATATATGGGATTTATCCCCACTTATCACCACTTCGTACCACAAGAATTTAAACATACTTTTTCTATTAGTCAAGCTTTTCTCTGAGAGTTTTTTAAAGTATATCCAGATGCTATCCATATATTATATTTTTCTGCCATAACTATACAATATATAGTACAATTTTCAAGAAAAATTTTTTAAATATTTTTTAAGTTGCCTCTTCTTTTTTTGCCTATAAAATAAAAAACATGAAGTGTGATAGGGAACTCTCATTTTACGACTACCCTCTGCCCAGGGAATACGTTGCCCAACATCCATTACCAAGAAGGGACGCTTCCAGGCTAATGGTGCTTTATCGTGACTTGGTAAAACTGGAGCACCGCCACTTCTGGGACCTCCCTGAGTATCTCAGAGAGGGAGATTTACTTGTCCTTAATAACTCGAGAGTCCTACCTACTAGACTCGTGGGGAAGAGGTCAACAGGAGGGAGGGTAAAACTCCTCTTGATAGAAGAAGTGAGAGACCCCGCCTCAGGCGAACATGCCAACGGCTCCGGAAGATGGAGGGTAATCCTGGAAGCGAGGGCTAAGCTCAGGGAAGGAGAAAAACTAGACATAGAAGAAGGAATTCTCCATGGACACCTAATTAGTAGTCCGCCTAATGCAAGTTCCGGAAAGTGGGTCATACAACTGGAGCCTAGAGAAAATGTAAGGGATATACTAGAAAGGGTAGGCAGGATGCCTCTTCCTCCCTACATAAAGAGACCGTTAGAAAAGGACTCCTATTTTTTGCAGGACAGGGAGCGGTATCAGTCGGTGGTTGCCACGCAGCCCGGCTCTATTGCTGCCCCAACGGCCAGCCTGCACTTCACAACAGAACTCCTTCAAGAGATTTCTCAAAAGGGGGTAGAGATTATCTATGTCACCCTCCATGTGGGCCTTGGCACTTTTCTTCCAATAAGAAGCTCGGATATTACAAGGCACACAATGGAGAAAGAATATTATTCAATAGACCCGGAGGCTCTACGAAGACTCAAGGAAACTAAGAGACGAGGAGGCCGGATAATAGCCGTAGGCTCCACCTCTCTAAGGGTGCTGGAGACGGTGGCAGCCCAGGGAGAACCTGCCCCCTATTGCGGCTGGACCAACCTTTTCATACATCCACCCTACAAGTTTAAGATGGCGGACGCACTCTTGACCAATTTTCATTTACCACGCTCCACCCTCCTTGTCCTGGTCTCCGCCTTTGCTGGTAGGGAAAGAATGCTCCAGGCCTACTCCATTGCCAAAGAAGAAGGTTACCGTTTTTACAGCTACGGAGACGCCATGCTCATATTATAAAATGAGACCTACGAAAAAGGTGTTTTCTGTGGAGTCCAGTCCGCCTGAGGCGGATCGCTGGCAAATATTCCATTGACATGGCCAATGGACTCCAAAAATTTCGGGTCTTTGAGAGGTCTCAAAATCTCTAATGTCCCATAGAACCTTAACTATGCGCAGTCGCCCTTTTAAAGTCATCGGCCTAATGTCAGGTACCTCTACCGATGGGATTTCGGCCTGCCTTGCAAGAATAAGTCGTAAGAACAAGAAACTCCATGTGGAAGTCCTTTCCCACGAGACCTATCCTTACGAGCCGTCCTTAAGGGAAAATATACTCGAAATCATCCACCCTTCTAAGGTTGGCCCAGCAAGCAAGGACAGGGCTTCAGCCCTGTCCCCACAAAATAAACAATGTAGGGGCAGACCTTCGTGTCTGCCCGTTGCAGTAAGCGAAACAAACACAAATGAGAAGCTTGCATGGATAAATATCCTTCTCGGTCACAAGCTGGCAGAGACGACTAAGAATATAGCCAAAAAGGCCTCCGTATCTCTGGATAATGTAGACCTTATAGGTTCGCACGGACACACCTTCTTTCACTGCCCCGAGCCCAGAGATATGGGAGGCATCAGCCTCTCCACCACCCTTCAACTGGGAGAGCCTTCCGTTATTGCCTATGAGACAGGTGTAACTACTGTGGCGGACTTCCGCATGGCAGATGTGGCGGCTGGGGGAAGCGGCGCACCCCTGGTACCCTACGTAGACTATTTATTATTCCAAGACCCGGTAAAGGGTATTGCCCTTCAAAATATCGGGGGAATTGCCAACGTCACCTTCCTCCCACCTTCAGGCAGTCTTGATGATATTATCGCCTTTGACACCGGCCCCGGTAACATGGTAATTGACCGCATAACCTGGCACATCACCAATGGCAGGCAAATTTTTGATGAGGGTGGAGCACTCGCCCAGAAAGGTGAAGTAAACGAGTCCCTTCTCTCTCAGCTTATGAAACATCCTTTCCTCCAGAAACCTCTGCCCAAGAGCACAGGAAGGGAGGAATTCGGCCACTCCTTCGCCGATAACCTCTATCTTTCAGCAATCGGCAATCAGCAATCAGCTATCCGCAATCCGAAGGCTGTAATCCCCCTTAGTCCCCCTTTAATAAAGGAGGATTTAGGGGGATTATTGGCCACAGTGACTGCCTTCACTGCAATGAGTATTGCAGAGGGTTATAAAAGATTCATAATGCCTCACCACCCTATCAATGAAATCATACTCTATGGGGGAGGCACGAAAAATCTAACCTTAGTAAATTTCCTGAAGGAATACCTCCCTGCCATCCCTATAAGGAATATAGAGGAGCTAGGCATCCCCAGCCAGGCCAAAGAACCCATGAGCTTTGCAGTGCTAGCCTACGAGGCCCTGAAAGGCCATCCTTCCAACGTCCCGAGGGCAACGGGGGCAAGAGATAGGGTAGTTTTGGGTAAGATAGTGCCGGGGAGGAACTGGAGGGATTTAATATAAAAATGGCAAGTAATATATACTTGACATAAACAAGCTCATGTTGTAATTACCAGAACACACAGACTGAGACCTCTGAAAAACTCCCTTTTATGGAGTCCAGTCCGCCTGAGGCGGATCGCTGGGGAATATTCCATTGTCCGCCTTAGGCGGGTCAATGGACTCTACAATTTTGCATTTTGCAGAGGTCTCAGAATATCAAAATGGAGTGATTATTTAGAAAAACGAATTTTTCAATGACTACAACAATCACAAAACATGGTAAATGGTTAGGTGTCACCAAATGGGTTATCGCAATTATTGTTTTTGTTATAACTTTACTATTTGCTTATTTTTCATATGAGAAAAAGGAAGGATTCGCCGATATAGGGACTCTACTTATTTTAGGGTTCACTCTTGTAGCATTGATTTTCTATGCGTTCTCTACCTACGAAATTGCAGAAGTAGATAAAAAAACATATGAGGAGAGCAAGTTACCTGTTGTTTCTCTTATCATTTCTCCAGAGCCAAAAATTATTCTGAACTATGACACGAGAGTATTAATGCAGAATTTTTCAAACTACAATTTACAGGCGTTTATGAAATTAAATCTAAAAGTAAATGGTAAACCAATAGAAGTCGGCGGTGCTTATTCTGGTGACGAAGCCTGGTTTTTAACTGCGCAACAACAAATAAACGGACACTTCTACATAGGGGATGTATTAAAAAAAGCAGGTACAGATGTTGCCGAAACGAAAAAAGACTTTCTTCCAGAAAACGTTAAAAAGCAGTTGTGTATGTCTATAGAGGTGTACTACCGAGGAGTAACTAGAGAGTATGATTCATCCGAATCTTGGCCACACAAAAATAAAAATCCTAAATACAAGGATAGCTACACAAAGTGGCTAGGAAATCCTCCTCAAAAGTGGTATTTCGATTTTTCCAGGGATGTTTGGGTATATGATTTGTGACTACCGTGGATTTTTATAAAAGGCAGTAAGCTAAATTAGTTATATTAACGAGGCTTACTCTTTGTAATAAATGGTCAATAAGCTCACCCATTACTTATAAAGCATTAAACTCTTCTATACTCAGGCCTGCTTGGCGTATCAGCTTTCGTACGATGCCTGGCCCGAGTTCTTTATGTTGCGGTATAGAGAGGGTGTACTCATAGTTAGACTTTACCATCATTACATGTGACCCCTTTTGCCTTGCCACTGTCCAACCTGCCTTTTGTAATTTCTTTACTGCCTCCTGGCCAGAACACGGCCTCAGTGGCATTAAACGACAACCTCAATTGCCTTAGATTGGTCAAAGCTGTATTTGGACTCCATTACCTCCAGCCAGCCCTCGATGGCCTCTTTTATGTTTTTCAGGGCCTCTTCCTTTGTTTTTCCTTGTGATAAGCAGCCTGGCAGGGCTGGTACCTCTGCCACATAGTACCCAGCCTCGTCTTTTTCAATTATTACATGTAGTTTCATAAAGCACACCCCTTAAATTAGCGCACAAGCCTTTACTTTACTAAGATAGCCAGCTCAAATGAATTAGTCAAGGATACTGCCTACTTCTTACTATCTACGGCAGGTACTTCAGAAGCCTATCTACCTCCTCATGGGTATTATAAAAATGGGGAGCGGCCCTGAGCCTGCCGTCCCTGAGGCTGAGGATAATTCCTCTTTCACGCAGACCCTTCCAGATTTGGGAGTTGTCGTGTTTGTCTGAATAAAAAGAGACTATCCCTGAGGTCTCCCCCTCCCTCCTGGAACTGTAGATGATATAGCCCTTTTCTGTGAGGCCCTTACAAAGGTGATTGGTAAGGTCCAAAATCCTGTCCTCTATAGGGCCAATGCCTGCCTCAAGGAGTAGTTCTAAGGCCCCTTTTAGTCCATAGAAGCAGACAGTGCTTAAAGAACCGCACTCAAAACGTGAAGAGTCGGGTCGCAGTGTGAGATCATAACTCAGATAATCTTCCTTGTTAACGACGCTGGCCCAACCTACTTCTTTTACCTTGAGCCAATCCAGTGCCCCACGCCTGGCATAAAATATCCCTGCCCCCTCTGGGGCCATGAGCCACTTGTGCCCATCTGCTGCAAGAAAGTCTATACCCATCTCCTTTACGTCCAGCCTTAAGGCTCCAAGTCCCTGGATTGCATCGACAACAAAGATTATTCCCTTTTCCTTACAAAGTTCACCTATCTTTTTAAGGTCGTTGCGGAAGCCAGTAGTGAATTCCACAAAACTCAAGGATACCACATAAGTTTTATCATCTATGGCTGCCTCAATTCCTTCAAACGGTATCCGCCCCTCTGCTTCCTGGACAAACCGCACCTCCACCCCTTTTCTTTTTAGATTCATCCAGGAGTAGACATTAGCGGGAAATTCTATCTGGGTTATTACCACATTATCCCCGGTCTCCCAGTCTAATCCATTTGCCACAAAAGAGATGCCCTCACTGGTATTCTTGGTAAAGGACACCTCCTCCTTACTGCACCCCAGCAGACATGCGGTCAATCCACGGGCCTTTTCTACCTCTTCTATCCAGAGGTCTTCATGGATACCCCCATGCCTATGCATATCCTCCACAAAGGTTCTCATATTTTCTGCTGCCCTACGGCTCAGAGGCCCTATGCAGGCATGGTCCAAAAAGGCGTATTTCTTTGTGACAGGAAATTCTTTTCTGAAGCGCTTGATATCCATAAGGCGGACTTTATACCAGATTATCTAAGTTTATTCCACTGTACGTCCAGGGCTCAAGTGAAAATGACCATTTACATTTTGGGCTGGGTGTGGTAAATAGAAGAAATATACGCAGGCTAAAGCCTGCGGCTACACTCACGGTTGTTTGAAATGAATGGCAGGTAATGGAGGCAAGGTTGTATGAAAGAAAAACTGGGAGTACTGCTAACCACTAGTCCTGAAAATGAGAATACCCATACTGTTATAAAGCTGGCCGAGACGGCACTGGGTGCCGGCAAACAGGTGGAGATGTTTCTTATGTGCGATGGGGTTTATCATGTCAACGACCCCCGCTTGGAGGAGCTTACAAAGAAGGGGGTAAAGGTGGTCGTCTGTGCCCAGAACTGCCTGGAGCGGAAGGTGGAAAGGAAGCCCTTTGTCCTCTGGGGCAGCCAGTATGACCTAGCCCTACTTATTAATGAGGCAGAGAGGTTCCTCTCGTTTAATTAGTCCGCCTGAGGCGGACAAGCTCTGCCACTACAATAACTACCCATGTGGGGACAGGGCTTTAGTCCGCCTAAGGCGGATCCTAAAAAGAAAGGGACAGACCTAAAGGTCTGTCCCTACGTCAGCTTTAGCTAAAAAAGATGACCCAGATTGCCATATTAGTGCACAAGTCCCCCTTTAACACTGTAAGGAACTCGGAGGGGCTGAGGATGGCCGTAGGCCTAACCCTGGAAGAAAGTAATAAGGTTACTATAATATTTGTTAAAGACGGCGTCTATCTCATAGGCAACGTTGCCCCTGAAAGAATACAATCGGGTATTGTCAAGAAACACCTGGACGCATTAAGAATGCTGGGACATCGCTTGGTGGCTGAGAGGGAATCTATGGAAGAAAGAGGGATAAAGGAGCCTTCCCTCAGGGTGGACGTCCTGAGCCGTGCGGAGGTAATAAAACTTCTCTCAGAGGCCAATAGGGTTATTCCATGGCAATAGTCAGGGATTAGGGGACAGGGGCTAGGGGATGGCAATCTTTCTCCCCTAATCCCTGGTCCCTAGTCTCTAGCCCCTAATTTTATGAAGATATTGCATATCGTTAGAGAAAAGGGACACGAATTAGCCCTCTCTACCGCCCTAAGCCAGTCTATTAATGAGGGGATACAAAAAGTAACCGTCCTCCTTATTCACGACGCCGTACTTACTAATAAAGATTCAGCGGCCTTACTCGGAGGAATGGAGGTTTTTGCGTTGAAAGACGATGTGGAGGCCAGGGGCGTAAAGGCCTCCTATCCTTTGCTGGACTACGAAGGCATGTTGAGGCTAATCTTTGAATCAGATAAGGTAATTACATGGTGAGATTTCTGATTGTTTTACTGTTCTTACTGCTGAGCCCAAATTGGGCCGAAGCAGATAAAGACACAGTATTCAGGGGGTTGATTAATCAAACCCCTACAACAATAATTGACTTAAACCTTCAGGAATATCGCCTGAAGAACGGTCTCACTTTGCTAATGGTCGAGGACCATTCTGCACCTATAATCAGCTTTCATGTCTGGTACGATGTCGGGTCCAGGGATGAGAGGCAAGGCATAACAGGCATCTCTCACCTCTTTGAGCACATGATGTTCAAGGGTTCAGCCCATTTCGGTCCAGAGGAGCATAGTCGCATTGTGACACTTAATGGTGGTAATGATAACGCCTTTACCACTCAAGACTGCACCGCCTACTTTGAGAACCTGCCAAGCTCTAAACTGGAGGTGGCTGCGGAACTGGAGGCCGACAGGATGGCCAGCCTGAGACTCACCTCTGAAACCCTTGCCTCAGAAAGAGAAGTGGTAAAGGAAGAAAGGCGGCTTACAGTAGATAACTCCCTTCTCGGCCTCCTTTCACAGGAACTATATTCGATGGCCTACTCTCTTCACCCTTACCATTGGCCTGTAACCGGCTGGATGAGTGACCTGGATGCCATAAGCCTTGAGGACTGCCAGAACTATTTTCGCAGCTACTACGCCCCAAATAATGCCACAGTATTGGTGCTTGGGGACATAAATCCAAATGAGACCATTGGTGTTATTGAAAAACATTTTGGTTCCATCCCTCCCCAGGAAAGGCCCAAAGAAGTAATAACTCCCGAAACCGCACAAAAGGGGGAAAAACAGGCCAACTGCTACGTCTCCACTCAGTTCCCATGGGTGGTTATAGCTTACCATATCCCCTCGGCCACCCATCCAGACCTCCCCGCCCTGGAACTCCTTTCAAGCATACTGGGAGAAGGGCGCAGCTCCAGGCTGTATCAAAAACTCATTCGCGGCAATATGGCCCTATCCTTATCTATGGACGTAGATGAAATGAAAGACCCTGGGTTATTCACAATTACGGTAAAGAGTATTCAGGCGGGGCACACCATTGAGGAGGTAGAGTCTGCCATATACGCGGAAGTAGAAAGATTGAGGGAGGAAAGGGTTTCGGACAGGGAACTCCAGAAGGCAAAAAATAAAAAGGAGGCTCGTCTAATCTTCGGCCTCCAGAGTAACTTCGTACGCGGGATACACATAGGCTCTAGCCTGACCAATAGTGGAGACCCTTTGTATTTCCTTAAATTTCTAGAAAAATACCGTCTTATTACTGCTGAAGACCTACTCAGAGTGGCCAGGGAATACTTTAACCGCAAGAACCGTGTGGTAGCAAGGCTACTCCCAGAGGAATTGGCTAAGGGACCTTAGAAAATGTGGATAATCATTACTTCTGTGCTTCTAGTATCCACTGCCCTGGCAGGGGAAGGGATTACCTTAAACTCCGAGAAAAAAACCCTGTCCAACGGCCTGAAGGTCATCCTGGTGGAACATCATGAACTTCCTATAATAGCGGTGGAACTGGTGGTGAGGGCAGGCTCGGCCCTTGACCCGGCCGACAGGCCTGGCCTTGCCAATCTCGTCTCCTCCCTCCTCCTGGAGGGCACTACTTCAATGACTTCCCAGGAACTCAACGAGGAAATAGAATTTATAGGGGCCTCATTAGAGGAGCATTGTGGGTACGATTACACCACCCTCTCGGCCTCTTCATTAAAGAAAGACCTTCCTACCCTGTTTGCCCTCTTATCCCAGGTGGCCATATCTCCCTCCTTTCCAGAGGAAGAATTAGAAAGGAAAAGAGAACAGTTCAAGGCATCTATCCTCCGGGAGAAGGATGACCGACGGACTATTGTGGAACGCCACCTGAACGAACTCCTCTTTGGTAGTCATCCCTACGGCCATCCTCCCGTAGGCACTCTGGAAGGACTAGAGGTTATTACAAGGCTTGATGTGGCAGAATTGCATAAAAGATATTACCTCCCCAACAATTCCATCCTTACGGTTGTAGGGGATTTTGACGCTAGTAAAATTTGGGAAGAATTGGAGGGCCATTTGGGGGCATGGAAGCCGGCCGAGTGTCACATCCCTTCTCCTCCTGCCCCTCCTGCCGGAGTTGGTCGTAAGATACGTTTTCTTGATAAGCCAGACCTCACGCAGACCGAGATACGTATTGGTCTCCTCGGTATTGAAAGGACAAGCCAGGACTACTTCCCCCTCCTCCTCTTGAACCATACCCTTGCCTCAGGGCCCAGCTCCAGGCTATATACAGAACTCAGAGCCAAAAGAGGGCTAACCTATAGTGTCGGTGGCAGGTTCTACGCCAGGAAAGATAGAGGGCCTTTCTTCATCCGTACCCATACAAAGAATGAGACCACCCTTGAGACCCTCCAGCTATTGTTGCAGGAATTAGATAGGGTGCGACAAGAGGGGTTAACCCAGGAGGAACTTAGCGCAGCAAAGGCCTACCACATGGGAAGCTTCCCTCTAGGGCTAGAGACACCTTCTCAGATTGCCTTCCAGCAAGCAGAGCAGGAGTTTTATGGCCTGCCAGAGGACTATCTTGAAACATATCTGGGCCATGTTGAGGCAGTGACCCTGGAGGAAGTAAATCAACTGGCAAAG
>JAHFOV010000103.1 GCA_023261505.1 Planctomycetota bacterium | reverse complement strand
AGTAAGCTCGGAGTTGGAGGGGGCAGTACGGGAGGGGCTTGTTCACCAACAGCTTTCTCTTTCCGCTCTTCTAAGCTCGGAGCCGGAGCGGGTGATACGAGAGGGACTTGTTCACTAGTAGTTTCCTCCCCCCCTACCTGCTCCTCTTCACTTAGCACTGCTAGTTCTTCTACACCTGCAGAGAGCCTTTTCTGCCACTGGGGTGGGTCAGCGAGGCAGTAAGCACAGCTCAATAGCATAATTACGCATAGTGCGGCTACCCTTAGCATGTTAGAATCTCCTGGCAACGGCCGATGAGCCTGCTTCCGCTGTCTTTTCTCCGCCTTCTATTTTCTCTTCTTGCTTTTTTTCTTGCTCTTCGTTTTCTTCTTCTAGTCGTACCCTGGTCTTTACTCCTCCCTGTATTAGCTCTATTATTGCTCTGGGACTCTCCTTGTTGGTCACAATTCCCCATACATCGGCAGGAAATGAACCATTAGTCCTTATGGTATCACCATCCCCACCCGGCCGAAGCGTGAGTAAAAGGGTGCCCATCTTGGTAGCCAGGGCCAGTCTTTCAGCCTCTTCTGGAGACACCAACAGGGTTACAGTATTTACCACCTGAGGCTTTTCTTTGCCCTCTAACTGCGTAACACGCTGTCCGGCAGCTAGCACCAGCACGTTCTGCAGTATAATCTTTGCGCTCTGTTCTCCCTTTTTACCCCCTTCAGCGGTCTCTGTCCCGGCTAGCAAGATGTCTGCTCTTGCGCCTGGTCTGCTGAATCCAGCTACCCCGGAAACCTCATCCACCTTAACAGTCAAGGCCCGTTGCCCTTTTGGGATTTTAGCAAATAATCCTATCGCTGTGCCCGGCGCTGCTAGACACTTCTCACATATAGGAGCTCCCTGCACGATGTCCACAGCCGCCACCCTGTTTATTACCTTATTCTTGTTCTTGCTATCAATAAAACCTTCAGGAAAAGTTCTCCCTACCCAGGGAATAGTCCAGATATGTCCCTGTTCTATTACGCTTCCAGCTTGTATATCACTCTTTGCCACCAACACTTCCCCTGCGCGTGGTTTCTTGCCATAAACTAGAAGAATAAAAGTAGTAACGCCAATTATAACAGCAATACCAAACAATATCAGGGGCAAGAGTAACCTTTTCATGTTATTTCTTCCTTCCCTTTAAAACTCAGGCCTTCCCTCCCCTCTAGAAAGAGGGGTCGGGGGTGTGTTCTACATCACTCACGCCTCATAGTTGCAGAGGCGACCAGCGTCCAGCCAGAAGTAATGAAAGACCCCGTCAATGGCGTATAATTATAGGTGACTGTAACTGTTACAGGGGTACCCGATCCCGGACTGGGTGGCGGACCAGGGCTAACCGATGGATTAACTGCTATAGTGGGTGTATTATTCAGAAGAAAGTTGGTTAGATAGTAAGTAACTTGTGCTCGGACCTCTGAATCAGTGGCACTAGGCGTTACTGCCAGCCTTGCACCTTCCCTTGAGGCGTTAGTCACGACAGCCTTTGTAAAAAAGGCCCAACCGAACTCTATAGTTCCAAAGAGTATCAAGAGTAAGAGGAGGAGGACTGTAGCGAACTCAACTAGTACGGCGCCCCTATTATTCCCGCACCTCTTTATGGGCGAAAGACAGACCCCGTAAACTGTCTTATCTTTCCACATGCGATTTCCATTCAAAACTAGTAGTTAACGAAGGGATTAAGTACGTTACAACAAAAGTGTCACCCTGACCCGCCTAAGGCGATGAAGGGTCTAGATTCTTCGCTTCCCATTCGCTACGCTCAGGGGTACGGCTAACTCAGAATGACAAAGTTCAGAGTCCATTGACCGTGTCAGTGGAATTCACACACCCCTTTATCCCCTCTTGATAGAGGGGATTACCAGATGTAGATGTAGGGTGCGTTTAATGCACCAGAGCGTAAATGGTGCGTCTGGACGCACCCTACAAACTGCTTACCCCATGCCCTCCAGCCAGTCCTCCACGCAAGGAGCGACTGGCCGGAGGGCAAACTTTTCTAACGTCAAGGCGTGGCCTTGACCTACCCACTAGCAGACTCTACGGTAGGTTACCTAACTCAGTGTTAACGGTCGTGAATTTGGCTTTAATGGTGGCGCCAACTGCAATGATTATCGCTATGCTCGCAACAGCAATACCGGCGACGAGAATACCATACTCCACCATTGCAGCACCGTCTTTCTCTTCCCGGATTCGCCTCAGGGCCTCCCAAAACCTCTCCTTTACACTGTCCTTCAGTATGCCCAATTCCACGTACATCCTTGTTAACATGTTAACACCTCCTTTTGAGAACCTGACAATTTATCACTAATTACCGCTAGCCACCCGCGAGGGGCTAGCGGTCACAAACAGCCAGCCGTTGTTTGACCCATTAGCATTGTGAGATATGGATGTTTAGAGACCTCGTTTAAATCTTAAGACCTAAAATTCTGACAATCTGGGAACCTCTTTACTGCTATAGAAAAATCTGCCTCATGTAGAACTAGCCGTAACGAACCATTTGGCGATAGCTAATCTGATTAAATCTCAGTATCCACGACTTTGCTTCTCTCTCCTTTTTCGTAGAAGCATGATGGTACAGCCTACTGCAATCAGTATGCAACCCACAGCTGCACAAGGTATGATTATTAATTTTAGCATGTGCATCTCCTCCTTTTAGTTTGTGTTTTGGAAATAGTGACACTATTTTTACAATTCTGTAAAAATAACATCTTTCATGCCTTTGCCAAAAAGTATACTAATCAGCGGTAGAATGTCAAGTAAAAAATGTTGTCAAATACCAATTTGGATATAACATTGGATATAACATTTGGATACAATTTGCAATTCTCTTGCCAATTTGTAGAAAAACATTACACTGTAGCTGAAAGACCTTTGACTTCAAGCACTAATCACTATTTGGACAACCTGGAGAGGAATTATAGACTAGTTATAAATGTACAATATTGTTCTTATTTTTGCCTTTTACTTGACAATTATGTACATTGTTAAATGAGAGTTCTGAAAAAGTTCATGTACTTCTTTAATTTCCCCCTCCCTCGAGGGGAGGGAGTACTACATTGAACCCCACAAATATAGGAGTTTTGCAGAGGTCTCTAAATGTGCTTAACACAGCTTACTTCGCACTGCTTGCCCTGAGATTCTCTTTTAACCAGAGGCTATTAGCATGGTTATTCCGCAGAAATATTAATGCAACCTCATCTGAATGTATTTCTAGCCACCACATGTCCTTTTTCAGAAAAATTGCCAATAGTGATTCCTTTCCAGTTAATACCCAATTAACCTGGTATTTATCAAAAATTTTATTAGGATCTCCGGCGTGGACGTCTACACTTTCGTACCTTGTAAGGTACTCACATTCCAAAACCTCAAAGAAGATTTTATCTCCGTACATATCAAACCTTGTATCAATAAACACCTTATACTTTGGATACAGGCTAAATATTGCATAACTTCCCCAATATCCGCTACTATATAAATTGCCTGGAAGTCCATGTTGCATTGCGAAGTTACAAGCCTCAACAGGAAAATTCTTCTTACTAAAACTCAAATCAACAATTCTTGAAGTGTATCCGCTCATTACTGTAAGGGTTACTACAATACTCACTAGCAGAGGAAGAATCCACGAACCAAATATTTCTTCAAGCTCATCAAATCTGCGTAGTCGGGCATAGAGTTTTTCAGTTATGGACGGATTTGCTTGAGTTTTTTTAGGGTCTGGTATGAAAATTGGGTTGACTTGTTGGGCGATTACTATACAAGAAAGAAACGCAAAAAATGGAGAAAGCCTAATGGAGTGCAAAGAAGCAATCAAAAATACGAAGGTCATGAGTAGCGTACCAAGTTCTGCCTTTCGCGGAAGAAAGGCAAGGCTTGCGATTAATACTATTAGCATTAATTGAAATGATATTAGTATATGACTATGAAAGTTTGGACTTTTCAGTTCCATTATATAATCATTCTGTTGTGCATCAGCTATCCTGAGAAAGTAAGGGATTAACTTATAACTATTAGGGTTAATCAAGGTGACTAATAAAGAAACGCCCAGTAAGCCAACCAAGACGACAATCGCTCTCCTCTCCTTCGCCCGAGAGACGCTATCCTTTTCAGAAATAAAACATAGATATCTTTCCAGGATAGTAAAACCGATTGCAACGAAACCCACTATGAAACCGAGATGAGTATTAGCCCAAACCAGAAATATTAATGGAAGGCTATATAAGATGCGTGTATCTGAAGTAGATTTGTATTTTTGCAGTATAAACAGAGTGGTTATAAATAGCAACTGGGTTACAATTCCAGGTCGCACATCCCAATCATATGTAGCTACAGTGGTAGCAAGCAAAGTAAGTGGAAAGGCGACCAGAATACTAGACCCTATTGCCCGCAATAATTTAAAAAATAATAGCATTAGTGAGGCGATAATAATTGAACATAGCCAAACAACCCCATGGAATCCAGCTATTTTATAAGCGCTTGCGACAAGGACCATAAAACCCCACTGATACACCACCCATGGAAGGTCTGGACAGGTATAGGAGTAGAGGTCATGAGAGGGTACAGTGCCTGTCTGTATAATGTACTCTCCGGTCCGTATTATCCATGCGGTATCCCCCTCCGTTAAGAGAAATTCGCCGTTTAGAAAGATTAGCAGTGAATATATAATAAAAATTACACCCCCAAAGGTAGGAAGCGGGGAGAATCTTTTGGTAAAGATGTTTTTTTCCAATGCTAGACCCCTAAAAATGTATAAGGCGACCGAAAGGCCTCAACACTTAAGGCTTGAGAAAACGAGCAAAGTTTAGCACCTAAACAAAGTTTGTCAAGAAATACTATGCCTCTTAATGGGAGAGGGAAGCTTGGAAGTAGTAAAGCCTGTTTTTGCCTAAAAGCCTTATCCACTTATGCACAGAAAATTGGGTTGACAAAGAATATATATAGGTTATAATTTTTGAATCTTATCCAGAGTGGTGGAGGGACTGGCCCTAAGAAACCACAGCAACCGGTTTATCTGCCTTAGGCGGATGGATGCTGGTGCTAACTCCTGCAAGGTCCAGGTTCGCCGAAGGCGAATCTGTTCACCAAAGGCGAATCTGCCTATGGCACGACCTGAGGCATGAAAGGAGCCTTGGGAGATAAGATGAGACGATAAGCCTCTTCTTACCCCAGGGAAGAGGCAATTTTTTTATGGCCCCCCCTCCAGAATTTTTATAATCCCTCATCGTTATTTTTTAAGGAGGAAGAAATGGGGTTTGTTAAGGGTTTGAAATGTAGGGAGTGTGGAGAGGTCTATCCGAAGGAGCCAATCCATGTATGTAGTTTTTGTTTTGGTCCGCTGGAGGTAGAGTACGATTACGAGGCCATCAAGAAGTGTCTAACAAAGGAGCTTATTGCCTCCAGGTCTAAGACTATGTGGAGATACGAGGAGCTCCTTCCTTTAGATGGAGAGCCTACCATAGGCATACAGGCGGGTTTTACTCCCCTGATAAAGGCCAACAATCTGGCAAAGGTTCTGGGGGTCAAAGAACTTTGCATAAAGAATGACTCAGTAAA
>JAHFOV010000051.1 GCA_023261505.1 Planctomycetota bacterium | reverse complement strand
TGACAGTCAAAAGGACAGGTCTAAAGACTTGTCCCTACATTTATACGTCCAATCATGAAATAAGGAAAGACTTCAGTGGCTTCGCCGGACGTAGATGTCCCTTGCGATGTCTTCGTCCAGGGCTATCTGGGTTTCGCCCATTGTGATTACCAGGGTGGGTTGCTTCTGGTGGACCCTGATGGTGGTTCCTGGGAGGAGTCCCAGGGAGGAGAGCCTGTCGAGTCTGGGGTGGTGTTTTGTGGTTATGTAGGCCACTTTTGCCTCCTCTCCCGGGGCAAGTTCTAAGAGGGTGAGGACTAAGGGCCTGAGTATCTTTTTTGCTCGCTGACAGCACTCTCCAGGGGGTATGAGCTTTCCGTGTGGACACCTGACCGGGTGGCCAAGCAGGGTGCATATACTGGTGGTGACTTCCTCGCTGAGGATGTGCTCAAATTCACAGGCGCTAGAGTCCATAGTGTCATGCTTCAACTCAAGGACATCCTTCAAGAGCCTTTCTGCCAGGCGGTGTCGCCTCACTACCTGCTCTGCCTCTTTCCTCCCAGCGGCTGTTAGAACAATAAGGGAATTATACATGTGGATAAATTTTCCCTGAAGCATATCCTGTAGGACTGATTCCACTGCTTGAGGGGTTATCCACTGGGAGAGCATGTCCTTGCTGGCCCTTTCTCCAGACTCCTCTTCATAAGTCCATATATGTTCCAGTATTTCTTCAACCCTTTGTTCTATCATCTACAAGGCTCTCATGATGAGGTTTAATACGCCTCCTACCAGGAAGGCGTAAGGGACAATAAAACCAATAATGAGGGCTGCCGTGGAAATCCCTCTTTCCTTTATTATGACAAAAAAGTTGGCTAGACAAGGGACAAAAAGGGTGATGACTACTAGGGCGACAAGGAGCTGGGTGGGGTCGGCGGCCACGCTTCCGTGCACCCTCTCCAGAGCTTTAAAAATACTTACCGCTCCATAATCTCTCCTGAGGAAACCCAGTATGAACCCCTCGGCAGTCTCCGGTGGAAGCCCCAGCCAGTTGCTGACCAATGGTCTAGCGCCCAGCTCAATGTATTTTAGTGCCCCTACCTTGCTGAGGATAAAAAGGCAAAAGGTTCCAAGAACAAATAGGGGTACGGCCTCCTTCAAGAACCACTTAACGCGGTAAGCTGTCTTTAATAAGACGTTATATACTTGCGGACAGCGGAAAGGGGGTACCTCCATGATGAAGTCGGAGCGCCCGCCAGGCAATACCCTGGAGGCCACGACACCTACCAGGAGGAGCTGTGAGGTGAGTACAAATACGTAAATGGCAAAATAAAGCCCAGAGATACCTCCCATCACGAAGGCGATAACACCGAGTTGAGCGGAACACGGGATAGCCAGGGCCATGAGAAGGGTAGCCAATATCCTTTCCTTTTTGGTATCCAGGATTCTTGTGGTGAGCGTAGCCATGGTGCCGCAGCCCAGGCCGAGCACTATAGGCAGGACGGCCTTTCCTGTCAGGCCAATCTTTTTGAATAATTTATCCAGCATAACTGCCAGGCGGGGCAAGTAACCACTATCCTCCATAAGGCCAAAGGCTATGAAGAAGAATCCTACGATAGGGAACACAATGGCTATGGCATAGGTCAAGGCCACCTGTATAAGTCCTGCCTGATTATCCAGGAAGAGTTGGTAGCCTAAATTCTCCGGGCTAACTACCATCTGCCCTAGTAGGCCAAGGTAGTAGTTTATTCCCTGGAAGGGGACATGAAGCAGGGTAATATCTTTTCCGGTAAAGAGTAAAGGGAACCATATGTCGAAACCTCCAGAGGGTGCATCGGCATGCCCGAAGACCTTTTCCTCCATAAAATTTACACAAACCCCAGCACCGAAGACCCCCACCAGCTTGTAGACCACCCACAGGGTCATGAGCAGTATGGGGTAGGCGGCAATAGGGTGCATTGTAAGGTCGCCCAATATGGTAGAAATTGTTCTCTTAGTTTTAAGGTCTTTGCGGTAGAGGTGCATGCAGAAGAGAACACAGGAGACGGTTCCACTGCCCAGCTTAATGGCTAACCATAGATGTTGGGAGAAAGAAAAATAACTGTAAAAGAGGAATAGTACAATGTTCATGATTTGATAGCCCAGGCCAAAGGCCAAGACCGGCACAAGAAAGAAGAAGAAAATGGCCCTGAGTGACGGGTGAGACTCTGAGCGCTTTGGGGCCGTATATACGGTCTCACGAAATAATGTTTCCACATAGGCGGCCCTGCGACGGTTTATTAGATAGCTTAGCGGGTCACTGAATCTCTTTTGGATGGAGTCTCGTATCCTGGAGACCTCCCCTTGTGCAGTCTTTGAATGGCCTACTTTTTCCCATACAGTGGAGTCTCCAGATAAGAGCATAAGGGCCATGGCCCTTTTGGGGTAACCATCGGGGATAAGGGGCTCTATCTTTCTTAAACCTTCCTCAAGCTCTGGTCCGAAATCTACCTTAAGAGTTGGAATAGTTGCGTGGGGTAATGCATTTAGCAAACGTCCCAGGCCTTGCTTCTCAGTAGCAACAGTTTTAACCACAGGGACGCCTAATAAGGCTTCCAGTTTGTCTGTATCTATGCTGATGCCTCGTTCTTGACACTCATCCCACATGTTGAGGTCAAGGACTACAGGCAGATTCATTTCGGCCAGCTGGGAGGTTAGAAAAAGTGCCCTTCGGAGGTTCTTAGCATCCGCCACCTGTATGACCTTTCTTTGCCCTTCCTGGAGGAGAAGGTCCCTGGTTACCTTTTCATCCTCAGATTGAGGGATAAGGTTATTAACCCCTGGGGTGTCTACTACCTCTGCCTTTCCGTCTATCCCCTTACAAGTACCCCTTGATACCTCCACGGTGGTTCCTGGATAGTTTGAGACCATCGCATAGCTTCCAGTAAGGAGATTAAATATGGCACTTTTTCCTACATTGGGGTTTCCAACTAAGGCAAGGGAGCTGACACGAAGTTTGGGTTTTTGAACGCGTGAATTGTTTTTGAACATTTTTTGAATATGAGTCTCAATTACATACGCAATTAATATATTCTGTTTTGTTTGTTATGTCAATGTTTTTAAGAGCGAGGGGTATCTCCAGTGCCGCAGCCAAAGGCAATCTCTTGTATGGCTGAGAAGGTATAAAGGGGGCCTTTGTCTATTCCCTTGCAGAATTCCTTAAGGTTTGTCCATTCCTCGTGACTTTCCAGGTTGGAGGGCCAGAAAGGAAAGGTACTGCATTGTTTCGGCCTAACCGGGTATATTTTGCATCCCCATGCTTCTTTATACATAACACAGTCCCCTTTAGAAAGCTCTATCAGGCTAAACTTACTGCCGACCTTTTTCAGGTTTTTTCTGGCAAATTCTTCTATCCGAAGCCCTAAAGAGAGGGAGATATTTTCTATCTCCTTGCGGCTGACCCACACATAGCCAGGCTCCCCCTTGCAACAATTACCGCACTTCTGGCACTGAAAGCGAAGGCCATTCTTATACCATAGTTCTTTTTGATCACCATTGTTTTTCATGGCTAAAAAAATAAAAAGAGGAAAGGACTAAAAGTCCTTTCCTCTCTTTTGAAAACCTTTTAGGATTAACTATTCGTAATGGTCCGGAACCCAGACCTTTTCCTCGTACTCCTCCCAATTACCACCTGGGATTGACCTTTCCTCATAATGGCCCTCTATGCGCTTGTCACCCTCTGTGCTTTCGGGAACCCATACACGCTCAGTTTTGGTGGCGTCCACCCACCTTTTCTTTTTTATGAACTCAAAGTGACCTGCCACAAAACGTTTTTCGACAGTACTTGGGGCAGCAGAAGAGGCTTCTGGAGATGTTGCCTTTTTGGTGGACTCTAATTCCTGCACCTTCTGGCGTAATTCCTCCATCTCCTTCTTTTCTTGCTTCTTTTGCATTTCGCCGCCTATGACATTACCGATAAGGCCTCCACCGCCAGCACCTATAGCGGCACCCAGGCCAGGGACGCCAAAGGCTGACCCTATAGCAGCGCCCGCGGCGGCACCGGCACCAGCACCAACAACAGTACCAGCGGCCTGTTTATGCTCTGACATTGTTTCACAACCAGAAGTCACAAGGGCTAGCGCAAGGAGGAAGACTATCAATACAGTTTTATCTTTCATCATACACCCCCTTTTCACCCTTGTAAGAATGCTTGTAATAACATACTAAGATCTGCGCCAATCTTTTTCTTCTCAAAGCTGTTACTTTTCTGGGACCCATACCTCTTCGTAGTGACCGCTGCCCAGTGGGTCTGCAACGTATGTCTTTTTATACCATTTGCCTTCTATCAGACGCCTTTCCTCAGAAGTCCCAGAGGTAGCAGAAGTCGAAGAAGTCTTTGGAGGTTCCCCTGGCTTTGTACCCTCCAATTCTTGCTCCTGCTTTTGCTTGGCCTCCTTCTTTTTCTCTTGTTCTCTCCTCACAGCACCGACTGCAAGGGGTGCAGCACAACCAGAAAACACAAGGGCTAACGCAAGGAGGAAGACTATTGGTACATTATCTTTCAGCTTACACCCCCCCCTTCACCGTTGTCATCTTCCGAAGAAGATTACGGAGTTATAGACTACTTACCAACCTCCGCTACAGGCTGCTCAGTAGTCTCAGTTGTGGGCTGCTGGACAGCCTCTGGTGCTGGCGTAACGGTTTCCTCCAATATCATTATCTCTCCCGCCTCCGTTACAGGCTGCTCAGAAGCCTCCGGTGCAGACTGCTTGGTAGCTTCCGATACTGACTGCTTAGTAGATTCTGCTGCTGGCTGACTACTAGCTTCCGGTGCTGTATCTTTGGTGGCTTCTGGTGCTGGCTGTTTGGTAGCCTCTGGAGTCGCAGTCTGCTTCGTAGCCTCTAACTCTTGCACCTTCTTTTCAAGTTCCTCCTTCTCCTTTTTTTCTTCCTTCCTTTGCATTTCGCCACCGACTACACCGCCAATAATGCCACCAGCGCCTGCGCCTACAGCAGCCCCCACACCGGGCGCACCAGCGGCAGCACCAAGGGCCGCGCCCACTGCGGCACCACCGACAGCACCTACGGCTGCACCTGTGGCAGCCTTATGCTCTTTTGCTGTTTCAGTAGCAGCACACCCAAACATCACAAGACCTAAAGCTATTAGGCAAACCAAAAGGATAGATGATGACTCGTTCTTCATATGGCTGTTTCCCTTCCCCTTTATGGGTATCTAAGTACCTGTATCTTTCATTTCCTAAGGCTTCCCTATTTTGCCAAAAGCCTTTATTGTGACCGCTGCCGTATGAGCCCCTAATCTACTTCTTTGCCATGGTTACTGCTGTTCTGGCACCCATACCTCTTTAAATTTACCACTGCCGAGAGGGTCTTCGACCATAGTCTTTTTATACCACTGACCTTCTATCTGGCGCCTATCCTCAGAAGCCCCAGGAGCTCCGGCAGGCGCAAAAGTCTCGGCAATTGCGACAGGCGCAGAAGGCGCAGCAGATGCGGCAGCCTCAGGAGATGCAGCCTGCTTGGTAGCCTCTAACTCTTCCACCTTCTTTTCGAGTTCCTCCCGCTCCTTCTTTTCTTCCTTCTTTTGCATTTCGGAGCCCACTACGGTACCAATGAGGCCGCCAGCACCTGCTCCTATAGCAGCACCCAGGCCAGGGGCACCGGCAATAGAGCCGAAGGCTCCACCCAGGGCAGCACCGGCACCTGCACCTATACCAGCGCTGGCCGCTTCTTTATGCTCCGACATTGTAGAACTGCCAGCCCCCACAAGGGCTATAGTAAGGAGTAAAACTATCAACAAATTTTCTTTTATTTTAAGATCTCCATTTCACCCTTGTAAAAACATACAAAGAAATAAAAGAACTTTAAGATTTTCTTTGTATTGGAAAACTTGCCTTATTTTTCAGGAACCCATACCTCTTTGTATTTGCCACTGCCGGGTGGGTCTTCAACGTAGGACTTTTTATACCACTGACCTTCTATCTGACGTCTTTCCGCAGAAGCCTCCGGAGTTGTAGCCTTCTTGGTAGACTCCATCTCTTCCACCTTCTGCTTAAGTTCCTCCATCTCCTTCTTATCTTGCTTCTTTTGCATTTCGCCGCCTATGACATTACCGATGAGGGCACCGCCACCAGCACCTATAGCAGCACCCAGGCCAGGGGCGCCAAAGGCCGAACCTATCCCGGCACCCGCAGCAGCACCACCAAGGGCCCCAAGACCTGTACCAGCGGCCTGTTTATGTTCTGACATTGCACCACAACCAAACGTCACAAGGCCTAGGGCAAGAAGACATACAAGGAGAAGAGACGATGTCAACTTATTTTCCATTTTTAATTACCTCCTTCAGGATAATATTTCTTTTCTCCAAAAATCATTTTAGTCAATAACAAGTAAAAGTCAAGAAAATATCTAAACTCTTCTATATATAGTATATAGGTCAGAGCGTAACTTAAGATTAGAATTTTGTTTTATTGTCCCAGTGGCAAGGTGTACGCAAGAGCCCCCATAATCTCGTCATCTTTGAGGTATGGATGACACATCTTACACTCTTTAAGGACTACAGGGACCGGTGTGGCAGCCCTGTAGACCCTCTTACCTTCTATTACTTCAGTCTTTTCATAGAAGGCCTGACCCTCTCGTAAAGCCTTTACGGCATCTTTTTCAAATTCATCTTTTGGCATATTTTCTTTGTTTAGGGCCTTGTCAGTGGCTGAGACAAGTCTTGCCGAGTGCCACCCCTTCTTTTCCATCTCTTTAAAGACCTGTTTTGTGAGGGTAGCAGCCGAAACCCTGTCTGGGTTGTCCACATGGTTGATAGTGTCAAAGACTATGTAGTACTTATAAACATCATCCAGGAGCTTCACTATGGTCCTTGCCTCTTCTGGACTGAGGTTGTTCCACTGTTCAAAGGCAGATAAGCCCCTTAAGCAGAAAGAGAACATTACTACTAAAATTACGAAGATTTTTGCTAAATTTCTCATTTTTTGACCCTCTTTTTAGGCTAAATTGAATTTTCAAATAGACCGGGCCGATTCTTTAGAACCATTGTTAATCTTCTTAAGGCATGATCAGTTGGCGTAAACCTTTAACATACATGAATTGTTATGGCAAGAAAAGTATTTTTTTTCTTTGTGAGGGAGTGAAAACTCAAGGGGACAAATATGTAAACACAAGTACACAATTAATGGTTTCGTAAAAAGTGGGTGCTGGCAAGCCTGTCAAATGAGGATAAGTCTCTTTAATTCTAAGCCAATGGAATATATAATGTTACTTAACATGATCTACTTAATTACAAACAAAATTGAAAGAAGCACTGATGGTACAATAATTGCTGATTCTCATACGCTCCCCCATTTTCTTTACCATATCTTTGTATCTAAAAATCGGAAAACATGTTTATGAGTAAGGTAACGCCTGAGATGACCTTCAAGGAGGTCACTGAGAAGTATCCGATAACTAGGGACTTTTTTGCCCATTACGGAGTTTTGAAGTATGTAAAGAAGAAGCGTCTCTTGAACGAACCTCTTTCCTCTTTTGCTAAGACCTCTTCTGCTGATTCCGGAAACCTGATAGAGGAATTAAACAAGTTTCTGGAGATCAACGTAAACAGTAAACCCAGAGAAAACCCGATAAAGGCATTCCAGGCGGTATGGTTCGCCATGGTGATGTCTACAGGAATAGTATCTATGGCCAGCCTAAGGGTAGCCAATCTTTACCATATGAAGGTCTTTTCTGACACACTAATAGGCTTTGCTCAGGCGCTCTTCTGGATTAATGTAGCTACTTATCCTGTGATGATAATTATGCAGCTAAGTCGGTGTGCCGCTTTCCCTAAAGCGGTGATAGCTGACCTTTCTAATCCAAAGACCTGTCTCGTGTTTTTTACCATTGTGGCAGGGACCAATGTTTTGGGGTCACAGATTGCAATATTTGGCTACCTGGAGGTGGCAAAGATATTCTGGTATTGGGGACTCTTCCTATGGGTGCTTATTACTATAAGCACCTTTAGCTTTTTATTTATTAAAGGAATTTCACCCATAGAAGAGAGTATCAACGGGGGCTGGCTCCTGGCTACCGTCGGGACCCAGTCTGTGGCGGTACTAGGGAGTATTATCGCCCCTGACTACCCAAAATACGGTTACTTTATATTTTTCTTAGCTTATATTTGGTGGCTTGTGGGTTGTTTTCTCTATATTGTTATTATGACCCTTATCATGTACCGTTTGATATTCTTCAAATTGGGCCCTAAGGAGCTCGTACCTCCCTATTGGATAAATATGGGGGCGGTAGCTATTACTACACTGGCAGGGGCCCTTCTGGTACTTAACGGAATGAAGCTCCAGAGAGGGTTTGTGGAGTTACTATCATTCACCAGGGGTTTTACCTTCTTCTTCTGGGCCTTTGGAACATGGTGGATACCTCTGTTGGTGGTGCTAGGATTCTGGAAATATGTCTTCCATAAGACAAAGCCGGCCTTTAACCCAGCCTACTGGGGAATGGTCTTCCCTCTCGGTATGTACACTGCTTGCACCTACCAGCTTGCTTATGCAATGGATTTATACTTTTTGCTAAATATACCCAAATACTTCTGGTTCTTTGCAATAACCGCGTGGGTTTTAACATTCATATGGACATGGGCCTTTATTGTGAAGCCTAGAAAAAAGCTGTTATATCCTGTAGCTTCAAACAAGGCCTTCTTAGCTTTTAAAAGGGGCCATTGACAAGTTTTTTGGAGGAGGACAATGACACAACATCCACAAGCCGTATCAGTAGGAGTAGAGACCCCGCAGGGGAATACACAGGTACTACTCATGGCCACTCTATCATTTGCCATGTGTTTTGCTGTTTGGTGCCTCTATTCGCCCCTTGGTCCCCATCTTAGGCAGGAGTTACATCTGAGCGAGACGCAGTTAGGTCTGCTTGTTTCTATCCCCGCCTTGCTGGGCTCCGCCTTTCGCATCCCAATGGGAATCCTTACCGACATATATGGGGGAAGAAAGGTATTCACTGCATTGATGGTGTTCTGCTTTTTTCCTACTGTCCTGGCTATGTATGCCAATAGCTACACCTCGCTCATTATATGCGGCTTTTTCTTCGGTATGGCAGGAACGAGCTTCGCTGTAGGTATACCCCATGTCTCTAAGTGGTATCCCCCTGACAGACAGGGTATTGCCCTGGGTATATACGGAGTAGGCAATTTAGGTGCTGCCTTGAGCACCCTCTTCGCTGAAAGGATTATACATTACTATCTAAATGACAACTGGAGAAACATCTTTCCTATATACGCCATTCCTTTACTCCTGATGGCCTTTTTGTATTGGAACTATACCACTGATTGCCCCACCGCTGCCAAGCCCAGGGAGTTTAAGGAGCTTCTCCAGGTTTTCAAAAATACTCCTCTCGCCTGGGTCTTCTGCCTTTTTTACTGGGTAACCTTTGGTGGCTTTGTTTGCTTCTCACTCTATCTACCTACCTACTTCGTTAAGGTATACGGTATTAGTCACATCCATGCAGGTGACCTGGCTACGGCCTTTATATTTACCACCTCATTGATCAGGGCATTGGGGGGTTACATGGCTGATAGGTTCCCGGGCAGGAAGATATTACAAGGAGTATTCGCTATCGCTGCGGTGTGCCTGCTCTTAGAGGGGATAGCCCCCTCTCTGACAGTTGCGACAGTGGCATTTATATTACTTGGTGCCTCCCTGGGAACAGGCAATGGGGTAATATTTAAGCTCGTACCCACTTACTTTGCAAGGGAGACCGGGGCTGTGGGCGGTATTGTAGGGGCTGCAGGAGGTCTTGGTGGATTCTTTACCCCCATCATCCTAGGTGCCTCAAAAGACTTCATGGGAAGCTACTTCTTCGGTTTCGCAGTGGCGGCCTCCTTCGCCATAATATGCCTCTTGCTGACCATGAAGGAGTTTAAGAGGGTGGAGTCTTGAAACAGGGGTTAGATGTAGGGTGCGTTGAAACGCACCCTACAAAACTAAAATTTCATAACCTTTTCCACCGCCCTTAGTATTCTCTTCTCGTCAGGAAGGTAATAGCCTTCTAGCTTATACAGTGGATATGGGACGTCAAAGCCTGTAACCCTCTCCACCGGCGCCTCCAGGTTGAGGAGTGCCTTTTCGTTTATCTGGGCGATTAGTTCAGCCGCCAGGCCACAGGTTCTTGGGGCTTCATGAACGATGACGCACCTGCCGGTCTTTTTTACAGAGTTTACGATCGTCTCCGTATCCACAGGGCTGATTGTCCTAAGGTCAATGATTTCTGCTTTATAATTTGTCTTAGACAAAGCTTCCTGGGTGTATTTCAGCATAGCACCCCAGGAGATAACGGTAAGCTCTGTGCCTTCTTTTACGATATTGGCCTTGCCAAGGGGTACGGTGTATTCTTTCTCTGGGACTTCTTCCTTTACTACACGATAAGTCCTCAATGGTTCAAGGAAGATAACCGGGTCAGGGTCTCGTATGGCTGAAATGAGGAGGCCTTTTGCGTCGTAGGGCCCGGAAGGGACCACCACTTTTATGCCGGGCGTATGGGCCAGGATAGCCTCTGGGCTTTCGCAATGCAACTCTAGCCCCCGTATTCCCCCTCCGTAAGGGACTCTTATTACAAGAGGGCATGAGAACCTTCCTCTGCTCCTGGTTCGCAGCCTGCCTGCATGGCTTATTATCTGGTCAAAAGGGGAATACAGGAAGCCGCTAAATTCAATTTCGGCAACGGGACGGAGTCCATTAACGGCCATGCCAATGGCGCTTCCCACAATTCCGATCTCAGAGAGCGGGGTGTCTACAACTCGCTCTTCTCCGTACAGCTTCTGCAGACCATCAGTAACCCTGAAGACCCCTCCATTTTTACCAATGTCTTCGCCCAGGAGGATAATTGTTTTGTCCTTCTTCATCTCCTGTTTTAGAGCGAGGTTTATAGCTTGCACTATGTTAAGGATTGCCATATCATTCCCCTTTCAAATCTTTCATCTGTTCCTGCAGCTTATCTGGCATCTGAGCATAAGTGTATTTAAACATGTCTTCTGGCTGGGGTGGGGCAACCTTTTCATACTCCTCCACGGCCTTCTCCACCTTCTCCGTGCTTTTTTCTGTAATTACTTTTTTATTCTTATCGTTTAGTAGTTTGTTCTTTAGCATATACCTTTCCAGCCTGCCTATGGGGTCTTTTTTCTGCCATTCCAGCACTTCCTCCTTTGGCCTGTATTTAGAAGAGTCATCAGCGGTGGAATGGTCACCGAGCCTGTAAGTAATGCATTCTATGAGAGTAGGACCTTTTCCCTTCCTTGCCTTGTCCACAGCCTCTTTTGCCGCTTTGTAAACGGCAAAGACGTCATTTCCATCAACCTGGATGCCTTTGATACCGTAACCGATGGCCTTCTGGGCAATGGTCTCTGAAGCGGTTTGCTTTTCCCTGGGCAAGGAGATAGCGAAGCCGTTATTCTGGCAGATAAAGACGGCGGGCACCTGGAAGACTCCTGCAAAATTGAGACCTTCGTGAAAATCTCCCTTTGAGGTAGCACCCTCACCAAAGTAGATCATAGTAACGACCTTTTCCTTAAGTATCTTTGATGCCCACGCAACACCCGTTCCTTGGGGTATTTGGGTACCAACAGTAATAGTGATGGGGAAATTATTTAAGCCTTCAGGACTTTCAAGACCTCTTGAGTCACCCGACCAGTACAAAAGGAGCATATACATTGGGTGATTTCTTGTTATAAGGGCACCGGATTCCCTGTACGAGGGGAAAATCCAGTCTTTCTTATCTAAGGCGTAGGCAGAGCCTATCTGAGAGGCCTCCTGCCCCTTGACCTGCAAATAAGTTCCTAGTCTACCCTGCCTCTGCAGGTTATAGGCCTTGTCGTCAAAGACCCTGACAAGTACCATCAGCTCGTAGAGTTCTTTTATCTGCTCGCTGCTAAGCCTCGGCATGAGCTCTTCATCTGCATTGCCGCTATTATCAAGGACCTGCAGGTACTCTACCTTGAAGTTCGTAACGAGTTTTCTTGGCATCTGACAAAATCCTCTACCTTCCTGAAGCCCGACATGTAAAATTATATCACCTTGCACGCCTCTGGAAGTTTAACCAGGAAAGTTCAATTCCTCCATTTGTTCCTTGAGCTTTTCGGGCATCTGTGCATAGGTATATTTAAACATGTCTTCAGGCTGTGGTGGAGGGATCTTTTCATACACTGTTACAGCTTCCTCCACCTTAGCTTTAATATTTTCGAAGAGTGTCTTTTTACTCTTTTCATCAAGGAGTTTGTTTTTTCTCATATATTTTTCCAGCGTCTCTATGGGGTCTCTTTTTGCCCATTGGGCCACTTCTTCCTGGCTTCTATATCTTGTGGCATCATCGGCAGTGGAATGATCTCCCATCCTGTAAGTTACACATTCTATAAGGGTAGGGCCCTTCCCTTTTCTAGCCTTTTCCACGGCATATTTTGCCGCAGCATAAGCGGCAAAGACATCGTTTCCGTCTACCTGTATCCCCTCAAACCCGTAGGAGAAAGCCCTTTGGGCAATGGTCTCTGCCGCGGTTTGTTTTTCCCTGGGCAAAGAGATAGCATAACCGTTGTTTTCACAGACAAAAACAACCGGCACCTTATATACACCTGCAAAGTTTAATCCCTCATGAAAATCTCCCCTGGAAGAAGCACCGTCTCCGAAATAGCCCATTACTACGGCCTTTTGTTTCAATAACTTTGAGGCCCACGCAACCCCTGTGCAGTGTGTTATGTGAGTGGAACTGGGGATTGTAAAAGGAAATATATTCAATCCTTCGGGAATCTGAGCTCCACGTGCATCTCCACCCCTGTACAAAAGAATCATATGAATGGGAAGTTTTCTAGTTATGCAGGCTGCTATGTCCCTTCCAGAGGGGAGAATCCAGTCATTTTTATCCAGGGCATAGGCCGTGCCCACCTGTGAGGCCTCCTGTCCCTTTACTGGTAGATAAGTCCCTATCCTCCCCTGTCTTTGCAAATGAAAGGCCTTATCGTCAAAGGTCCTGGCAAGGAGCATGAGTTCATATAGTTCCTTTATCTCGTCAGGAGAGAGTTCTGGCATCAATTTTTTATCCACATTTCCATCGGGGGACAAGACTTGCCAGTATTCCACATTAAAATTGGCCACTATCTTTTTAGGCATTGTCTTATTTCTCTGAGGTTTCTAAAAATATCCAGGGCAAAACTGTTCCTCCTGAGGCGGACGAGGGGCGAAGCCCCGAAACGGTCGTTGCGCGGCCACCTTTGGTGGCCGAAGCAATCTCGTTTTTCAGCAATGGGTTTGCTTCGCTTCGCTCGCAATGACACTTAAGTGTCGATTTTCTATAGTTTTCCTCAGGGTCTCCTCGCTATTTCCCCAGGGCCCATTTCTTGAGCTCCTCATAAGTAGTTTCACCACATATCTTCTTACCAGTCTTTTCGTTATAGAAAAAGGGAATGCCCCCGCAGAAAGGCAGGCCCTTTTCATCTCTGTCTACATTCTCCATAAGGGCGGCGTTCTGACTATTATGCCAGACCTCTAGCCTTGTTATCTTTACCCCCTGCTCCCTCTCCAGTCTCTCTATCAATGGGTCCATCTTTTTACAGTGGACACATTCTGTACCATAGAATTCAATGAGTCTATCCGCCATATTTCCACCCCGCAGTCATCAAATAGTTAAATTCATATTATGCACAGATTTTTCCTTCCTGCTACCCTCCAGGACCGTATATATCAAATTTGTCTATTATTTTCCATAGTCTAGTGGCTCACCCTTGACGGCGGATAATATTTTTGCTAAGCTTTAGTGTGTCTAAAAATAGTTGTTCTTCTTACTGGAAGTCTTCCACGCCAAAGCCAATAGAGGTAAAATGCTCTAAGTGTGGCAGCGTGTAGGAAATATGGAGCGATGAGGAGGCCACCTGCAGGTGTGGCACCATTCTCAACAAGGCACTCGCCAAAAAAGATTAACAAAAAATCCTGTAGACCGAGGAAATAATATGGGAAAAGTCAGATGTCCAGGTAGTCTTAAGACCACATCCCCCAGCATTATAGAGAGGAGATGCCCCAAGTGCGGTAGGATGGTGGAGATGTTTGGTGACGAGGAGAAGACCGAATGCAGGTGCGGTCACACCGTTTTCAAGGACAGGATACCCACCTGTGTAGAATGGTGTAAAGCCGCTGAGGAGTGCCTGGGCGACGTTATAGATGTAAAAAAGATTAAAGAAGAGGCCAAAAAAAGGGCCGAGAAAGAGGGAAATCCCCAGTTTGTTAATAAACTAGGCGAAATCTTTAAGAAGAAACAGGAAGGTTGCGGAGAGAACAAGACTTAATAATCTTCTCAGCACCTCAAAAAGTAAAAAGTGTCCTAATAATTCGCCCATGCGCCTTGGGCGATTTTGTTTTGACCCTCCCCGTATTTGTTTATCTCCGAAGAAGATTTCCTAAAGCCCATATACAAATAATGGGCTATCCCTCCGTTACAGAGATTGCCGTTGGCAGGTTCTATGCCATTAAAGACTTTTGCTTTGATCACCCAGACATATCCTACCTCTTTTTAAAAGAAGGCCCACTGCCTGATAGCTTAACTAGATACCTCAACAGTTTTGATATGATTGTTTCTTTTCTGACGGATGGCGTTTTTACAGAAAACCTCAAAAGAGTAAGCAGGGGCTACGTACTATCTCACGACCCCTTCCCCAGGGCCAATGCGAATATCCATATCGTTGACCATCTATTGTCCGCCTTAGGCGGATGTAGGGATGTTACTCAAGAGGAAAGGATCCCTAGAGTTTTTCTTAAAGAAGAGAACAAGTTGTGGGCCTCTGACTTTTTAGATAGGCATTTTACTAATCGTGCGGCTCCAATAGTAGCTCTCCATCCGGGCAGTGGTGGGCGCAAGAAGTGCTGGCCAGTGGAGAATTTTGTCTCTCTGGCATTGCATCTCAAAAAGGAGATGGAGGCCCAACTCCTCGTTGTCTCGGGACCTGCCGATGAGGAGGTTGCAAAATACTTACTTAACAATTTTCTACTTGTAGGGGCATCCGCCTCAGGCGGACTCGTGCCCCTACTTAATCTTCCGCTGCCCAAGCTAGCCGCATTACTGGAAAAGTGTAATCTTTTTGTTGGAAACGACTCAGGGATAACACACCTTGCGGTAGCCACCGGGACAAACACCCTGGCCCTCTTTGGACCAACAGACCCAGCAATTTGGGGACCCAGGGGAAAATGTGTAAAAATCATTCGTGGCAAGGTTGCCTGCTCCCCCTGCAGTTCAGAGGAAAGGGGTCGCTGTCAAAGGCCCATCTGTATGGAAGCCATCTCCCCACGAGAGGTGATTGAGACTGCCGAGGAAATCTTTAAGTCTATCTTCCCTTAAGTGCGATAAGAGTAGAGACCGGTCCTCTGCCGCTGCAATAGAGGCAAAATGGTGGGCAAAGACAATTGGCGTCCGGGTGGGTACGTAATCTCTACCGTCGTTGTTTTTAACCGCAGTTATTTCTTTGGGGTCCAGCCCGAACACCCCCGAAAGATGTCGGGAATAAAACACCGCAGCCAGGGCATAAGAGGCGAGGGCTAGGACAAGGAGGATGAGTGCCACGGGGAAAGCTAAACGGAATCATTAATTTTGGAAGGAGAGCCTTTCAATATTTGTTTTTCCAAATCTTTGAGAGATATTTTTTGGCGGTTTTTGTAGATAAAAGTAAATCTATTTTTATTTTCCTTTTCTATTTTTGCTAACTTGTAGAAAATATCTTTATTCAACTCATATAATTTCCTGAAATCTGCCTCGGTCTTATAGGCCCCACACCAGCATTCTGTAGATGTTCCCAGTGAATGGAATGAGGTCTTAGGTAGCCCGTTACTGTTTATAAAAGAAATTACACGATGCTTGGACCAATTAAAGATAGGGCTAACAGAGAGGCACTTAAAACTTGGGTGATACCATATTGGTATGTATTGCTTTCTTACTCTAGATTCTTGAGCCCTTATTCCATCAAAGACAACTTTTGGTTCTTTTACGCTATCCAGATACTCCTTAATGGGGTTTATTTTCAATTCGCGACAACACCATCTATATCTAAAACTTGGGATACCCCATTCTTTTGCTAAAGTAAAATAATCGGTTTTTGGCCTCACTATTTTTAATGCAACTCCCAAATACTTGCAAACTTTTTTAACATATTTCTTATTTTCAGGAAGCCCCGCTGTTGTATCAACATAAATGGCAGTCAATTCTCTTTTCACTTTTTTTGCAATTTCTTTTAGGTAGACCAAAGTAGCAAGACTATCTTTTCCTCCGCTAAATAATACAAATGGTTTTCTAACTTCGAAGAGTCTAATAATATCACTTTCATATATATCAACTTTGCCGCGTATATTGTTAGCTTGCTCTTCATTAAGTTCACATACCTTTCTTACTTTTCTCCATTTAATATGCAGGATATAAATAGGTTTTAATGCCGGACCTTTAATCCATCTGGTCGTAACTAACCCAATTTCTTTGCATTGCGGGCAGTTAACCTTAAGCCCTTTTAAGCTAACTCCAGCAAAGGCTTCTTCTATTGGTTTCCACCATTGATTGTTATTCGTATCTCTAACTCTATTTTCAAATGTTTTCATAAAAGTTTCATCTAATTGTTTTAATCAGACCGATAAGTTTGATAAACGGTGCATAATCAATCGTCCTTTCCAAAGAAGCGTCATCCATCCTATAAAAATAAAAAAACTGACTATAACCTACCTTTAAAAGTTCTAGCTCTATTTTATTTACTCTAGGTTTACTTTTTGCCCAGCAACATTCGGCAATATACCATACTTCTGGAACAAACTTTCTTAGCTCTTGGCAATATGTTTTATCTTCTTGCTTTACACTCTGAATACTGCTACGCACTTGAATAACTATTTTTGCCTGTTTTCTATCAACCAAAACGAACTTAATTGACTGATTTTTTATCTCTTTGAAAGGCTTGCCTTTGTATATTACTATATCACACTCTTTTGATAGGGTATTACCATTCTGTACATCTATGACCTGTGCCCAATCTGCTCTATAACCGTTTGGTAGATGTATATCAATTACTTCTATTATATTAGTTGAAAGTATAAGGCCTTTGACAAAATCATGAATGGTAGGATTTCCGAGTTGGGGGGTAGATAAAGAATATGGTGTAGATTTGTCAAGTAACACCTTCAGCTCTTGCGCAATAACATCCTCCGCTCGTGTTGAATTCATTATTTATCCTTTTCCAAATATTCTTTTACAAGAGCATCGGCCAATCTACGCAGAGGGACTTTTAATGTTTTTGCTTTGTTTCTTATTTCCTGCAAACCTTCTCTTAGAACTTTAAGTATGACTACTCTCCCATTTAATTCAAAGGAAGCAACGAATTCATGGGGAATAACACCATTAAAGATAGACCTTATAATTTTTGACCTTTCTCTGTTTTCAATGCTTTCCAAAAATTTTTTAAACGTATCTTCTTCAATACCAAGGTAAGCTACATAAATTCTTTTGTCTTTGGACTGGACGACTCTACTGATGACTTTGTCTATAGACATTTTGGGGTTATCTAGTTTATATCTTACAATTGCTCTCACATCCCCGGAAGAAAGGTTTTTATCAGCAATATATTTTGCTAGTACGATTTGATCCTTTTCCACAAGTTTTGATATTCTATAGCAGATATCAACTCCCTCAATTAAGCCATTCTTAATTAATTCTTTAACATTTTCTTCCAGTTCGGTTATTTTTAAGAATTGTCTTACCATTTCTGGAGAGAGCTTTACTATATTCGCTACTTCATCTAATGACTTATGTGTGTTGTAAAGAGATTTCATTTCCGCAGCTACCTCAAGAAGATTTATATCTCTCTTTTTTCGTTTTGTTCCTTTACCAATTTTTGCTAAAGCTTTAAGATCCATGTTGAATTTTGTAATATCCTTTATCGCTGAGCCAATCTTCCAAAGCCTTTTTTGTAATTTCTTCTCTACTAAGTCCTATTTCTTTTACCGCTTTATCAAGGGCTATCATTAGTACTGGTGTTAATGCAACAATAATCTTCTCTTCAATACGAGGTTTTTTTGCTTCTTCAATAAGTTCTTCCATTTTCGCTTGAGGTTTGCGTTTTCCAATTTCAACCAACCTTTCTTTTTCAGGTCCAGCGAGTCCCTTCATTTTTTTCGCCAGTCCTATCATCTTTTCCTTGTTTTCTGGTGCTATCTCCATAACTCTTCTTACATCTGCTTTGGTGATTTCTCTACGCGCTAGCATTTGCTTGATTTCGTCAGGTGCATCCTGAATTTTAAGATGGTCATACACATAGGAAATGCTCTTTCCCAAAATATTGGCAACTGCTTTAGCTGATTTATTATGTTTCTTATAAAGAAAACTAATGATTTCAACAATATCTGCTCTATTTAATTCAACTCTGTGAATATTCTCGCTCAAAGATAATATTTTTGATTCTTCCTCATCGGGTTTCTTTGCCAGAACAATTGCCGGTATATTCTTATATTCAGCGTGACCCTTCTTTTCTAGCTCCTTAAAAGCTCGTAGCCTGCGTTGCCCTATTATCAAATTGTACTTATCACCCTCTTGAAAAACCACAATAGGTTGAAGCAATCCATGTTTTAGTATGCTAGTAGCAAGTTCGTCAATTCCTTTTTCTCTATCTAACGTTCTCGCGTTCCAGGCACTTATATTAATTTTGT
>JAHFOV010000050.1:18165-18698 GCA_023261505.1 Planctomycetota bacterium | reverse complement strand
GCTAGCAGGCTTGCCCTCTGGATAATAGGTATACCCAGTTCCCCAGCCTTTTTAATATCTTGATTATCTTCCTCAATAGCAGAGGAAATAACTACCATACTGGTAGATTCGCTTACTCCAGAACCGTCTTGAGGAAAACAGGCGACTCCAAGGCTGGAAAGCTGCTGAAATAAGGTCTGATTTAGCCCCCTGTCAAGGTTCCTGTCGGAACCGCTTACCCGATGGCCCCTGGCCCGCAGTAATTGGGCAAGAGGACTCATCCCACTACCACCAAGCCCAACTAGATGATAACTCAGAACCTTTCTTGCGGTTTCCATCTAAGTTTCTAAAATACTGCACCTAGGCCCCTCCTCCAACTTTCTTAATTTTATCTTGATAAATAATATTGTCAAGTGTAAAAAAAGTGTAATAGTGGGATATCTCTGAAAATATGTTAGGCTGGAATCGGATTCAGTTCCTCCCTCCCTTAATAAGGGTAGGGTGGCATTCCCACCAAATGCTCCCCATTGATCGGTAAATAGTTGGGTAGCTAC
>JAHFOV010000050.1:9075-18155 GCA_023261505.1 Planctomycetota bacterium | reverse complement strand
AAATCCTGGGCAAAGCTGTTCCGCCTGAGGCGGACGAGGGGCGAAGCCCGAAGTCGTGCCTTAGGCAGATTCGCCTCAGGCGAACAATCTCCTAAGTGGTTTGCACTAGAAAACATGAGATTGCTTCTCCGCCTAAGGCGGATCGCAATGACACTTGAAGCGCCGTTTCTCATACCTTTTCAGAGTACTCAATTGATGAATTGTCTAAACCCTCTCCAAACTTTCGTACAAAGTTTAGTACACCGGTGTTGATTTTGTAGGCAGAAAAGATTAACTTAAGGAACATTCTGGCAGGTAATCTAACAAAACCGTTCAAAAATTTTAGAGGAGGCATAAGAACATGTTAAAAATTAGAGATAAGGCGCCTCAATTTGAGGAGATGGCGTATGTGAACGGGGAGTTCAAGAAGATAAAACTTTCAGATTATAATGGTAAATGGGTGGTGCTTTTCTTTTACCCGCTGGACTTCACCTTCATCTGCCCCACGGAGTTAGAAGGGTTCTCTAAAAATTATAAGGAATTTGAGAGGCTGGGGGCTGTGATAATTGGTGCAAGCACCGACAGCCAGTATTCCCACAAGGCCTGGTTTGAAAGGGATGAACGCCTTCGCGGGACGCCCTACCCTATCCTTGCCGACACCTCGCACAGGGTGAGCCGTGCCTATGGTGTATTAGTGGAGGAGTTGGGGGTTGCTACTCGTGGGACATTCATCATTGACCCCGAAGGCGTAATTCGTTACATGGTAATCTCAGACCTCAACGTTGGCAGAAGCGTAAAAGAGACCCTAAGGGCACTCCAGGCATTTCAAACTGGGGAGTTGTGCCCTGTAGAGTGGACTCCCGGCCAGAAGACGCTGGGCAAGGCATAAGCAAACACCTCAAAAGCATTACCTGGAATGGGACAATTAGTGTCTCATCTCACTAATAGCAAAATTGCTACTTAAAGAAGCGGGCTTTTCCGGGGAAACTGTCCCAATTGCCTTATTTATTTCTACTAGAAGCCCAGGAGTATAAAGTGCTTCTCTGTCTCCCATAACGCCGAAGGAGGTGTACATGGGGAATCCAACCTTGAGGCAACGATGAGTACCGGTTTTGTCAAAAGGAGGGCAAAAATGAGAGAACTATCGCTAAAATGCGTAGTGGCTGTGTTGCTACTACTCGCCAGTTGGCTAATCGTTCCAGGCACTACCTGCGCCGAGGAATCCCCAAAGAAGACGTCAAGCTACGCCCCCATTGTCATCACGGAGGACTTCTCAACGATTATGGCCCGCTTACAGGCTGCTAAGCCTGAGGTGATGAAACGTCAGATGGACCTGCTGAACGAACGATATGACTTAAGCGACCATCCCTCCAAAGAGGTAACGATGTCACGTGGAAAGCCCATCCAGGAGGGTGTACGGGTCAAACTTCCCAAGGATATGACCTGGGAGAAGCTAGCGGCAATGAGCCCTGAGGAGATTCGCGAAAAGGACTTGTTTCCGGCCGGTTTCCTTCCACTTCCCCACCCCAACCACTCGGCAGGTGGAATGCTTTTTCCCAAGTTCCACATAGAGGAGATCAAAAAGCAAGAAGGGCGTGACCTCACCCGTTTTGACTTAGACTTGGATTTGCCAGACCATTTTTTGCCCGAGTTCCCTGCACCCATTTACTTGACCACAAGGCCTGACCTCGGTGACGTCTCCCAGGGCAAACTGGTAACCCTCGACAATTATTATGAAATGTTCAACGGGATACTAAACCCTAAACAGATTGAAGGCTTACGCTTATTGCTGACACCCTTTCCACAGCAGCAGTTTAACCAAACCGAAGACCGCCGCTCGGTACGCCCGCACCTTGGAGTAGCTTGTTTTGACTGTCATGCAAACGGACACACGAATGCAGGCACTCACCTCGTAGGAGACATCCGCCCTCAAGAGTTCCGCCACCGACTTGACACCCCGACCCTGCGCGGGGTGAACATACAGCGACTGTTCGGTTCACAGAGGGCGTTAAAGAGCATAGAAGACTTCACTGAGTTTGAACAGCGCGCCGCTTACTTTGACGGTGACCCGGTAATTGCAACAAAGAAAGGCGCAAACATTCTAGAGAGGGGCAGTCAGGTGCACTTCATGGCAGAGGTACAGGAGCTCTTTGATTTTCCACCGGCCCCCAAGCTCGGTATTGACGGCAGGCTAGATCCAAAAAAGGCTACCGAGTCTGAGAAGCGTGGACAGGAACTGTTCTTTGCTAAGGCCAATTGCGCCTTCTGTCATCAACCACCCTACTATACTGATAACCTTATGCACAATCTAAGAGTGGAGCGTTTCTACAAACCTCACATGGTCAACGGCATGATGGCCTCGGCAGATGGGCCGATAAAGACCTTTCCACTGCGCGGCATCAAGGACTCGCCACCATATCTACACGATGGCAGACTGCTGACCCTGGAGGACGCCGTGGAATTCTTTAACCTCATTCTTGAACTTAAACTCAGCGAGAAAGAGAAAAAAGAGCTAGCAGCATTTTTGAGGGCTCTATAGTTTAAGTAGTGTAAACTCAAAATCTTGCGAAACTTTGAATGGAGGGATTTCATGAATATCTTTAAAATATTTTCACTCTTTATTCTCTCCCTCACTTTTCTTTTCATCATTCTTAATACTGCTCATAGCGATACGAAACAATGCACCATCATCAAGACTGATGGAGGCCAGAAGATAAAGGCGCCCCTGGGCCTTCCTGACCTTGAAGTACCCACGGATAATCTCATGACGCCGGAAAAGGTTGAACTGGGAAAGAAACTCTATTTTGATAAAAGACTATCTATGGATGATACCGTTAGCTGTGCCTCCTGTCATGACCTGAGGCTCGCTGGTGGCGATGGAAGGCCAGTATCCACAGGTATAAACGGGCAAAAGGGTGGCAGGAGCGCACCTCCTACCATCAATGCCGCCTACTTCCATGTACAATTCTGGGATGGGCGTGCACCAAGCCTTGAAGAACAGGCCAAGGGGCCCATCGTGAACCCTATAGAGATGGGTATGCCTTCCCATGCCCTACCTGTAGAGAAACTCAAAGGCATTGAAGAGTACCAAAAAGACTTTAAGAAAGTGTTCAACGGAGAAATTACGATTGATAACGTTGCCAGGGCCATTGCGGCTTTTGAGAGGACTTTGCTCTCAGGGAACTCCCCCTTTGACCGCTACATGTACGGAGGTGAAAAAGAGGCCCTTAATCCCCTGGCAAAGATTGGACTGGAGGTATTCCGAGGCAAAGGAGGGTGTGCCCTGTGTCACACAATCGGTACAGATAACGCCCTTTTCATGGACAATAACTTCCATAATCTGGGAGTAGGCATGGATAAGCCTAACCCCGGTTTGGGCCGCTACAACGTCACAAAACAGGAAAGGGACATGGGAGCCTTCAAAACGCCCAGCCTACGCAACATCGCCCTTACTGCCCCCTACATGCACGATGGTAGTGAAATAAACCTGGAGGCTGTGGTAGAATTCTACGACAAAGGCGGCAAGCTCAACCCTCATCTCTCTACTTCCATAAAACCTTTAAATCTCACAAGCATAGAGAAGCTGGCCTTAGTAGAATTTATGAAGTCCTTGACGAGCAGTGACATTCCAGAATTAACTCCTACTGTCTTTGGCCCTTCTGTCAGTGGGGCAAAATACCGGCTCCTAGAGAGCTTTCATGTAGTAGACGTCAGAATACCCTCCGGGATTGCCTATGACCCTCTCCACGATTCCCTTTGGGTGACAGAGGAGAAGAGTGGTGGAGGCCTAGTTGAGATAGACAAAAAGGGAAATGTATTAAAAAAAGTTCCTTTAAGGTTTGAAGACGTAGAGGGTATTGCCTACAAGGCTGATTCAGATAGCTTTCTCTTGGCCGAAGAGAGGAGCCGACAGATAGTGGAGGTAGATAGGACCGGAAAGACCCTCAAGATTATACAGCCTCCCCTGATATGGCGCTTTTGGACACTGAAAAGATACGGGTGGGAAGGAATAGCCTATGACCCCAAGGTAAAGAGTATCTTCGTGGCCAACGAAAAGGCACCTTGCCATGTCTTGGAATTAAAGGAAGATGGCCGTACTTTAAACTCCTTCGATGTTCCACAGGCTGGTGACATCTCAGACTTGTATTATGACGTCGCCACCGACAGGCTTTTAGTCCTTAGCCATGCAGGCAGGGTACTCAGAGAATTTACCAGGAAGGGTCAACTCTTGAATTCTTTCCCTGTGGTGGCCCAACATGGCGAGGCCGTTACCAAGGATACCAAAGGTTATCTCTATATCATCTGCGAAGACACAAACATCCTCTATGTCTATGCTCCAGAGGTGGCACCAAGATCTGTGCAAGAGACTAAAAAAAGTGAGGGCTAAGTTTCAAGTTTATGGAAGCGTGTGTAATGCAGACCAGTCCGCCTCAAGTCCTCTTAAGGCGACCCAAAGACAGGCGTACAATAACAATCAGCCCATTCACCCTGAGCCTACACAACAACTGCTGACTAGCTGCTACAACGGTGCTCCACATAGTTAACATTCCTGTAGCCGCTGGGAATTAGGCAATTTACAATAAACTCAATATCTTTTATATAGGCTACATGCTGAAACATTTTAACTTCATTCTAAGCATCGTTTTTATCCTAACTTTTAATCTTTCTTGTACAAAGAAAGACAAAGAACCTGAAGAAGCAAAAAGGGCAGGAGAACGCACCATTCCTAAAGATGCCGAAAAGGATGTAATAAAACTAAATGAAAAGAGTTTTAAACGAATGGGCATAAAGGTTGAAAAGGCAGTGGCTAGAGTTATCCCATCATTCATAGAAACCACGGCTAAAATAGAATTTAATGCCAACCAGCTCGTTCAAATTAAACCAAGAGTCCCGGGAAGGGTGGTCGAGATGTTTGCAGATTTTGGACAGGACGTCAAGGAGGGAGAGACACTAGCCCTTTTAGACAGCATAGAACTGGCTAAGGCTATAGATGAATACAAGGCCAGAAAAGCCAAACTAACAGTTGCCCTTGCCAATTACGAAAGAGAAAGTCGACTCTGGGAGAAAAACGTATCCTCAGAAAAGGACATGCTCACAGCTAAAGGAGAATATCTCAGCTTGAAGGCCGACCTGGAAGAAGTAAGAGAAAGACTCCATCTCTTTGGTCTCTCACACGAAGACGTAGAATCGATATCCAAGGAAGAGCGCCCCACATCAACTTTCCCCATACTTTCTCCTTTTGAAGGCACTACTGTTGATAAGAAAATAACACTCGGGGAGGTTATTGCGCCTACAGATACACTCTTTACCATCGCTAATTTGAACGTGATGTGGATTATTGCAAGCATATACGAAAAAGATATTTCTAAAGTAAAGCTCAATCAAGGTGCAGAGATATTAGTTGAGACATATCCTGATGAGGTATTCCCTGGAAAGATTACATATATCAGTAACATGGTAGATGAAAAAACCCGAACAGTTAAGGTCCGAGTGGAAATCGATAATAAGAACAGAAAATTGAAGGCAGGGATGTTTGCTAATGTAAGAATATACACGGACGAATCAAAGGAAATACAAAAGCAACTCTTTGTACCTTCAGTAGCGATTCAGCGACTTGATGGCAGAAATATTGTTTTTACATCTAAAGGAAACTATGCCTTTGAAGCGAGACAGGTGGAAACTGGTAAAGAACAGGAAGGGTTTACTGCGGTACTAAGCGGTTTGAAAGAAGGTGAAGAGATGGTGACCAAGGGGAGTTTTTATCTAAAGTCCGAGATGCTCAAAGAAACAATAGAAGCAACTGAAGAATAAGTTACTCTCAGCACATATATTGAGATGCGAAAGATTGTAAGTTTTACAGTAAATTTGCGTTTTTTGATGATGATCTTGATGGGCCTGCTAATTGGTGCAGGTGTTTACTCAAGTATCCATCTTAAGATTGACGCTGTACCAGATGTCACCAATATTCAAGTACAGATAAATACAATAGCACCAGGTTTGGGCCCTGTTGAGGTAGAGAAACTCGTTACCTTCCCAATTGAAACCACCATGATGGGCCTGCCTGATATACAAGAAATACGCTCTCTATCAAAATCAGCCTTCTCCCAGGTAACAGTTGTCTTTGAAGACCATGTGGATACCTACTTTGCCAGACAACTGGTATTAGAGCGCCTGCAAACCGCTAAAGAGAGCATACCCAAAGGATTTGGTCCCCCCATGATGAGCCCCATCAGCACAGGTCTTGGGGAGATATACCAATATACCGTTGAGGGCGGTGAAAACAATCTCTATGAACAGAGAACCATCCAGGACTGGATAGTAAGGTTTCAGCTACGCGATGTTCCAGGGGTCACCGATATAAATAGCTTTGGTGGCTTCAAGAAACAATATCAGGTACTGGTAGACCCCAGCAAGCTCGTAAGTTATCAGCTACCCTTGCGAAAGGTCTTTGAGGCGCTCGTAGCAAATAACGCCAACGCAGGTGGTGCATATATAGAACATGCGTACGAGCAATACACTATAAGAGGAATTGGACTGGTTCAAGATATTGAAGACATAGAAAACATTGTAGTTGACGTGTCTACGGAAGGAACGCCCATATACATCAAGAATCTTGCCAAAGTGGTGATCGGTCCAGAGGTTAGATACGGAGCAGCAACAAAAGATGGAAAAGGGGAAGTAGTCGGGGGCATCGTCATGATGCTTATGGGAGCCAACAGCCGGGAGGTTGTAAATAGAGTCAAAGAAAGGGTAAAAGAGATAAATGAGAATTTACCAGAAGGAATAGTTATAAAGCCGTTTTACGACCGTACAGACCTAGTAAATAAGACAATCCGCACAGTAGGAGAAAACATCGGGATAGGAATATTACTGGTTACCGGGATTGTATTTTTACTCCTGGGCAACTGGAAAGGCTCTTTGTTAGTAGCTTTGACCATACCACTGGTTGCCTTCTTTACCTTTGCAGCGATGTATAAAGCAAATATCCCTGCCAGTTTGATGAGCCTCGGTGCCTTAGACTTTGGCATTGTAATAGATGGCTCAGTAGTCATGGTAGAAAATATTATCAGGCACCTTTCTGTGAAAACCCAAAGTCCTACAAATGTTAGTCAAATAGTTAAGGAGGCAGGAGGGGAAGTCGCTGCACCTGTCACCTTTGCCGTTGCTATTATAACAATCGTATATCTACCGATACTCACCCTTCAAGGGATAGAAGGCAAGATGTATAGGCCCATGGCCCTCACGGTTTGTTTCGCTATGGTCGGTGCATTAGTTGTAGCCATTACCATCATGCCCGCCGTGTGTTCTCTTGTATTCTTTAAAGGTATAAAGCCCTCTAAATACGAGGACAATATAGCCATGCGGTTTCTTAAAAAGGTCTACCGTCCCTCGCTCCGATGGGCAGTAGACCATGCTATTATGACTATAATTATTGCTGGCGTTATTTTTGCCGGTAGTATTGCCCTACTGCCTTTTATGGGTTCGGAGTTCATGCCTGAGCTGGATGAAGGGTGCATTGAGTTAGAAGTCAGAAGATTACCTAGCATATCTCTCGCTGAATCCCTCAATTCCAATAAAAAAATAGAAGAAGTATTGCTGCAATTTCCAGAGGTTGAAACGGTAGTTTCAGAAACCGGTAGGAATGAGATAGCAAATGACCCCAGGGGGCAAGAAATGAGCGATGTCTTTGTAATGCTGAAACCCCGCAAAGAGTGGAAAACTACCAAAAGAAAAGAGGAACTGGTAGACAGAATGAAAGACACGCTGGATAAAGAGATACTAGGCGTAACCATTGGCCTTTCACAGCCCATAGAAGCAACAATGGGTGAACTTATTGCTGGTGTACGTTCTGACATTGGTATTAAAATCTTTGGCGAAGACCTATCTATCCTGAAAGAGAAGGCTGATAGGTTAGAGAATATCATTTCGGGCATCCGGGGTGCAAAAGATGTGCGTGTAGAACAGATAAGTGGATTACCCGTATTACAGATAAAGATAGACCGCAAGGCAATCGCCCGCTACGGCATCAACGTTGCCGATGTGCAGGATATTATTGAGACAGCCATCGGAGGTAAGGCCGCAACTCAAGTGCTGGAAGGACAAATGCGATTTGACCTTGCAGTGCGTTTTCCTGAAAACAAGAGAAATGATGTCAATGCGATAAAAAACATCCTGGTCTCTGCGCCGGATGGAAGGTTAGTACCCATGAGCCAGTTGGCAGAAATTGAGATAGTGGAAGGCCCTGCCGAGATTAGCCGTGAAAATGTCCATCGCCGCATAGTAGTGGAATGTAACGTAAGAGGAAGGGACATTGGATCATTTGTAAAAGAAGCCCAGAAAGCCGTTAAGGAAAAGCTCCAGCTTCCTTCTGGATACTTCATAAAGTGGGGTGGTCAGTTCGAAAACATGCAGCGTGCTAGGCTGAGACTGGCGATTGTTGTTCCCGTATCCCTTATTTTAATCTTTGCACTGCTTTACACCGCTTTTAGGTCCTTTAAAAATGCCTTGCTCATCTATATCAATGTGCCCATCGCCGTCACAGGCGGAATATTTGCCCTCTTTCTGCGCGGTATGCCCATTAGCATATCGGCAACAGTAGGTTTTATAGCCCTCTTCGGTTTATCTGTCTTCTTTGGTGTAGTCATGGTCTCCTTTATTAACGAACTCCGCTCACAGAATATCCCCATGCGGGAGGCTGTCCTTAAAGGGGCAGAACTTCGCCTCAGACCAGTACTTATCTCCTCGCTCGCAGATATAATTGGGTTTCTCCCAATGGCTGTAAACACGGGCGTAGGGGCAGAGGTGCAGAGACCACTGGCAACCGTGGTAATCGGTGGATTACTATTTTCACTTTTTCTTACCCTTTTTGTACTCCCCGCCCTTTACAAATGGTTCCCAAAGAAAGTTGAACTAAACAGTGCATAATCTTGCAAGCACAGAAAAGGTCGCCTCAGTAAAATTTCCTAAGTTATTGACAAGCAGTGATATTCCCGAATTCTAGTAGCAGCAGGTCATGCCAGAGGTCCGTCAAAATAATCGGCGGATTCGCCAATCAGCGTGATGAACAGATTCGTCCGCCTCAGGCGGAGCGAACTTTAGCC
>JAHFOV010000050.1:0-8975 GCA_023261505.1 Planctomycetota bacterium | reverse complement strand
GTTAGGTTAGGTTAGGTTAGGTAATAACTTACAACAAATTTTCTCCCTGTCCCCTGCGTGGCACAGTTGTTGCGACCTAGTACCCAAAATAGGCGAAAAGGAGGAGACCTATGTATAACAATAGAGTACACATCGGGCTTTTGGTTGTTTTTCTGTTACTTATTACGCCTTTTCCTTGCTATGCCGCGTCACTTACGTTTGATAAAAAGAATTATGTGTTTCTAGAAGGAGTGGGGGGCACTCGTAATCCAGCCTGGAAGATCCATAACGATCCGTACAAGCTTTTAACTTTCAATACTCTTAATGTTACCCACTCACCTGAAATTAACATTGTGGCTTTTGGTGCGGATAAGTTTACCTTTTCACAAGCTGCAAGTGCAACAGACGTGAAGAAGTTCAAGGCACCAGGAGGATGGAATATAGGTCCTGTGAACTTTCTAACTTTTAATGTACCAGCTGATACGCCAGAAGGACTCTATCATATTACGTTTGATGCACCCACTGTTTTATACGGACTAAAGAGTGGTGCGACGTTTCCTCCTTTTGATGAAAATAGATTTGACCCAATTGGTGTCGGACTAGTCGACCCTACGATAAATATTACCGTTACTACCCCTGAGCCCTCCACCCTCCTCCTGCTGGGTTCCGGGCTGGCTGGGCTATTTGGCCTGAGGAGGAAGGGGCTGCTCTGGCGAAGGTAACCATCAGGGGTTAGGAATTAGGGACTAGGGGTTGAGAAAGACAGCGACACAATGAACGGTAGATAGTAGGCGGTAGGGAGTAGGCAGTAGGCAGTGAGACAGTAAGCAGTAGTCAGAAAGGTAAATATCCCCTCTAGAAAGAGGGGATTAAGGGGTGTGTACACACCCCCGGCCCCTCTTAATAGAGGGGAGTGGAGAACAGACAGGGGGCAGTGGGAGTTGACAGCAAGTAGGGCTGTCCGCCTGAGGCGGACATGACCTCCGGCACGGCCTGTCCCTTAGTTGGACAGACCTAAAGGTCTATCCCTACCTAATATCGCCTTCTTTCCTCCTCCAGCCAAGGTACATATCCGTATACTCACCATGACTCCAAAAGCTGTAGGCCTCGTGTTTTATGCCCAATCTTTCCTCAATCTCTGAAAGGCGGCGGAGGCGGCTTGCCTCTGCCTTTATCTTTATCAGCCAGCGATCCTGTGCCCACTCCCAGTAGCCATATATAGGACTATAAACAGCCCCATGGGCCTTGGCCTTATAGATAGCGTCGGTAATGTCCACAAGGAGCTCATAAGTTAACCTCTCTATCTCAGAGACGTTGTACTTTCGGGTGTATCCATCTGGTAAGAGGCTGAAGTTGTGACGGCCCATCCAGTCAGGGGCAAGGTCTTTGGGCATAGGGTCAAGGAGGCCTTCCTTGAGGAGGTCTACTACTATGGCCATGGCTTCTCGGTATTTGGTGAAGCTCAGCTTCACCGCCTCGTCCATGGCCTCAAGCTGATCCCGTGCAAACCTTGAGGAGTGGCAGCCCTGGCAAGCCTTTACCCACCAATCTCTTATCTCCCTATACCTTGGGGCACCCCTATCTACCAGGGAGGTACCCATGTACGTATAGGCAGTAGAGAACTTCCTGACGTTATGTTCGCCCTGTTGCATGTGGCAGTAGGCGCAGGTAGGGGCCTTATAATTCTTGGCAACAAGGGGTTGAGAGAAATCCCACCCATGGGCCTCACCCTGGTATATCATCCCGTGGTAGGATTGCATATACATTTCGTACTCGTACTGTTCTGGACCTGAGTGGCACACACCGCAACTGGTGGGGCGGCGGGCCTCTATTGCAGAAAACTCATGCCTGGTGTGGCAGCCATCGCAGCGGTTCTCGGCAATGGCATGACATGTAAGGCAGGCAGAAACCTCTTCTGCAGGCTTTTCTATGTAGCAGCCTTCTTCAATTAGGTCAAGATGGTAGGCATGGGCATGAGAACCTCTGCCGCCGTCTCTATGTCCTGTGACTTGCTGGGGATGGCACTCTCCACAAGTGTTGTAAGGGGGCATAAGTAACTTTTCATGGTCAGTGCCGTGACACTTCTCGCATCCTACCACCTCCTTCCCCTCCCCTGGGGAGCTATGCCTGCTCTTTTTCCACTGGACCACCACCTGAGGATTCGCAACAGTGTGGCAGACAATACATTCTTGTCCGGTATACTGTCCTACTACTGTACTTCCCGGACGGAAAGTGGCGTTATTATAATAGTAGTCTGGGTCATACCATCTGACCATGGGAAGGAAATTAAAAAGCTGTCCATATTTCCCCTTCCCAGGAAAGAGTTCTTTATGGCCGGTGTAGTAGGCAGAAAGCCCGCCGCCATGATAGACGTCACCTGAGTCATCTGGCCCTGCCTTATCCCCCCGCAGGGCTGCCATCTCTTCCTGAAAAGTTCTTTTTTCCTGCGAGTAACCGTACTGCCACCCAGTACCTAGCCACAAGTAGGCAAAAAGACACCCTGTGAGAAGAAAAATCCTAGGCATAGTTTTTCCTCTCCTAAAACGGCTAGTGTCGCAGAAAGTGCTGCAATAAAAGTTTAGGGAGTTTTGTAGAGGCCCTGCCTTTTAAAAATAAACCCGCCCCGTCGTAATTGAGGGGTGGCATTCTCTTTTTCATGCCAGACCTACCAGGCCAGGCATATCCTGCTGACCACAAGCCAACAGGTAAGACGGGGCGGGTTAGTCCTTTTCTAAGGGCAGACACGAAGGTCTGCCCCTACTAAAAAGATAAGAATCCGCCCCACCAATAGGTGAGGGGTGGCATTCTCTTTTCACGCCGGGCCTCCTCGGGCCAGGCATATCCCGCTGACCCCAAGCCAGCAGGCAGGTGGGGCGGATAAAATTTATTAGTGCAAAAAGTTTTAAAAATCCGCCCCGTCGTAATTGAGGGGTGGCATTCTCTCTTTCATGCCAGACCTACCAGGCCCGGCATATCCTGCTGACCACAAGCCAGCGGGTAGACGGGGCGGATTAATCTCTTCTATCCTCCTACAAATTTAGCTCCAGGAATAGTAATTTCTGAACCAAATATGCACCAAAATGTACTAATTTGAGTGCAAAATTGTTAAAAAAAGCTTGACTTTTGCAAAATATTCATCTTAAATGGGCGAAAATCCGCCTCGTCTGAAGGTTCTTTGGCCAATGTGCCAAAGCGAGGGGTGGCATTCTCCAGTCATTATGCCGTCAGCCCCCGAGGCTGCGGCAGATCCTGCTGACCACAAGCCAGCAGACAGACGAGGCGGGTTATATCCCTTCAATTTTTCTCCCTTTTTCCTGGATAGAAACTTCTTTATCCTTTTTCTTCTTTAAAATGGGCAGTTTCCATCTAACATCTATGTATTCCATCTGATCTAGCTTTTTTCCTTCGGCCTTGACAATACTGAGAAGGTTTTTGAGTTTCTGCTCGTTGGAAAGTTCATCTACATGCCCACAGAGAGGGGGGCATCCCCACTTTATAGCAGTCCCCTCCTGGGTCCATAGGATAATATCACTCTCCCCACGGGTCCTAGCCCAACCAACACCAGTAACATCTACAGACCTGAGGTTCATTATTTTGTGAACATTATTCTTCTTCAAAAAATCTACAAGTGATACACCTGCCAGTACACCCTTGTTTTCCACCATTTGTCCTGCCGTTGGGACTACTCTAAACCTCCTTGATTCCAGGTAGGGTGTTTGACCCTGATCGCGGGGCCAGGAAAAATACTCCTGCGGCAGTACCATACCTTCTTCGTCTAGCAGATAAAAAGCCTCTTCCTTTTTGAGCACTGCTACAGCCTGTCTGAGCTCTAACTGGACCTTCAATTTATCAGGGAATTCCCGCTTTACGGAAGATACCCTCTTTACCCATGGTATCCCTTCTAATCTTTGAGCTACCTCCTCAGGAAGTCCTTTATCAAAGAATTCCCGGCCTATTATTCCGCGGGTATCTTTTACCTCATTGAGAAGGCCTTCTTTCACTCCATTTTTGGGATGGATTGCAAACACCACCCCTCTTACTATAAAGTCCTCCCTAACAGAAAGATGTCTCCACCCTTCATAAGTACCCCAGGCCAGAAGGGCAATTATGGTTATTGTGATGGGTATCTTAAAATAATAAGTCCCTACCACTTCGTTAAGCTTTTTACCCTCTTTCTCGCCCTTCTTTTCCTTTTCTGCCATCTATATTTCCTTCGATGGGACCATGTCTGCCATCCCTACGCCAGAAGTCAAAGGATGTACTCTATCTAAGACAGCTTGCCCACAGGTCTGCTCCGTGTGGGATTCGCCTTGGTGAACTTTATTTCTACTCAAAGCCAATTCGACTATCTTAGAGCAGAGTTGTGAAAAACTCATCCCTGTTGCCTGTGCAGCCTTTGGCAGGAGACTCCTCTCTGTAAAACCTGGAATAGTGTTTACTTCTAAAATATGAAGGTTACCCAGCTCATCACATATCATATCCACCCTGGAAAAATCACTGCAACCCAGTGCCCGATGGGCCTTAAGGGCTGTATCCTGAGCCTCCTGGTACACCCCGTCTGGAAGCTTAGGATGCAGGATGTAGCACGTATTGTTATCCTTATACTTGGCCTCAAAATCGTAAAACTCTCTGGAGGGCTTTATCTCTATCAAGGGAAGGGCCTCCTCTCCCAAGACCCCTACTGTGAGTTCTTGTCCCATAACATAAGCCTCCAAAAGAACTATATCATCGTAATTGAAGGCTACCTCCAGCGCGGGGACAACACCTTCGATTGCCTTTACAATGGTCACACCCAAACTGGAACCGTTGCAAGCAGGCTTTACCACCAGGGGCAAGGATAATTTACCCAATTGTCCTGCAATACATCCTCTGTTTCTGAGGAACTCATGACGCTTTAGAACTAGGAAATCAGGAGTAGGCAGGCCACCGGCCCTGAAGACCTTCTTAGACTCCGCTTTATTTATGGCCAACTTGCTGGCCCTTGCACCTGAACCTGTGTAGGGAACACCCTTCGTCTCTAAAAGGGCCTGAATCTCCCCGTCCTCCCCAAAATAGCCGTGCAGGGCAATAAAGGCCAGGTCAACCTCATGGTGGTCTAATTTTTCCACTTTTGTATCTTCCACAACTATAGGTATTACAGAATAGCCCGAGTCCTGGAGGCCTTTTGACACCGCCTGGCCAGAACGCAGAGATACCTCCCTTTCTGTGGAAACTCCACCCATCAAAACAGCCACCTTAATCCCCCTTAGTCCCCCTTTATTAAAGGGGGATTTAGGGGGGGATTTAGAAGTTACCATACCTTTATCTCTAACTCTAGCCATACTCCAAATTGTCGCTTCACTTCTTCTCTAACTCTATAAATAAGCTCAAGGATTTGACCAGCTGTAGCACTGCCCCAGTTTATGATAAAATTAGCATGCTTTCTGGACACCATAGCTCCGCCCACCTTAAATCCTTTTAGACCGGATTGGTCAATAAGGGCTCCGGCACTTTGTCCCGGTGGATTCTTAAAAACGCACCCAGCACTCTTTGAGCAAAGGGGCTGAGTCCGCTTCTTTTCTTCGTAAATCTCCCTCATCCTCTGGCGGATTTCTTCCACAGAGCCTTTCTCTAATTTAAGCCCTGCCTCCAGGACAATCTGCTCCCCAAGTCCAGCACTCCGGTACTGAAAATCCACTTCTCCCCGCTTGTAATGATGTAATGCGCCATCGTATCCAATAGTAGATACTTCCTCAATCCAGCGTCCTATAGTGCCATGTTTACCACCGGCATTCATGGCCACAGCACCTCCTACACTGCCAGGGATACCAACAAGGGCCTCAAGCCCTTTAAGCCCCCACTCGGACGTCCTATGAATAAGCCTGGGCAGGCTCACCCCCGCCTCTGCCCACACCTGCTCTCCCTTACGCTCCAATCTATTAAAGGCGCCGGTTGGGATGTGGACTACCAAGCCTTCTACAATACTGTCTCTTACTAAAATATTACTCCCTTTCCCGAGGACAAATATCCCTAATCCCTGGCTTTTCCCGTAATCTAGTACCTCCTGAAGCTCCTCCCGGTTTGTAGGCTCTGCAAACAAGCTGGCATACCCTCCAACTTTAAACGTGGTATATCGTTTCAGACACTGCTCATACCTGATTCTATCCCTTAAGACCTTGTCCATTGTTGTGTCCATTTCTCAAAAGAGAGACCAGTTCCACCCCTACGCGCCACACATCCCCTGCACCCATAGTTATTACTACATCACCCCCCTGCAGCCTCGGATATATCTCACTTGCCACACTATCTAACCTTGATACGTATAAGGCCCTAATTTCCTCCCGCTGTGCCTCATGCAGAAGGTCAGTAGAGCTGACGGATTCCATAGCCTCCTTAGCATCCCTCGCAGGATAAATGTCCGTGAAAACTACCTCATCTGCCTCCCCAAGGGCCCTGACAAATCTATTAAGGAAAAACCTGGTTCGGGTATGTTGATGAGGCTGGAAGAGGCACCACAGCCTCCTGCCCTGGAAGTATTCCCTGGCCGCCCTCAGTGTTGCACAAACTTCCGTTGGATGATGCCCATAATCATCCACCACTGTAACCCCACGCACGGTATCAAGTATCTGGAACCTGCGGCTAGCTCCCCGGAACTCTTTTAGTGCCTTCTGCATAACCTCCTTTGATAGCCCGGCATAGTGTCCCACAGCTATAGCAGCCAGGGCATTGACTACGTTATGCCTGCCCGGCACCCTTAGGGCAAAATCACCATAATAGTCCTCTTTGTAATAAACCTTGAAGTGATTTAGCCCCCCTTCAAAAACAGGTGGCATTGCCCTCCAGGAGGAAGGAGAAGCGATGGAAAAAGTCTCTAGTTTACAAGCTACATCCTGTGTAGCCTTCATGATATTCTCATCTCCGTGGGCCACCACAAGTAAATCTGATGTTCTACGGGCGAAATCTCTGAAGGCCTCGACTAATCCCTCCAGGTTCTTATAGTAATCCAGGTGGTCTTCTTCTATATTGGTTATGACCCCTACTTGAGGCCGCATGTGTAGAAAAGACCTATCGTATTCGCAGGCCTCTGCTATAAAATACTTACCAGCACCCAGATCGGCACTTCCGCCCAACCCCTGTACTTCGCCTCCTATAACAAAACTGGGGTCTTCCCCAGCCTCCCGGAAGATGGTGGCTATCATAGAAGTGGTAGTGGTCTTGCCGTGCGTGCCGCTCACCGCAATTCCCACCCTCTCTTTCATCAATGAACCGAGCAATTGGGCATACTTAACCACTTTCAGGCCAAAACCCTTGGCCCGCTGCAGGTCTGGATTATCCTCTTGTATGGCGGCTGAGATTACCACCAGTTTAGCCTGGGGACTTAGCCAGGAGCCGTCTTGCCTTAGAGTTATCTTGGCCCCTAGCTGCTCCAGGCGAAGAAGGGTTGGAGAGGACTGCATATCTGAACCATGCACCGTACACCCGCCCTGCATAAGCATTTTTGCTATAGCACTCATACCAGCGCCACCTATCCCTATGAGATAAACCATAGACCCGTTCAAAGCCGACAACAATACGCCTGACTCTAAAGCTCCTGCAGTGACAAACTCTGACATATTCTGCCCCTTTTGCCACCCTCAATAAGTTCTAACATGCAATTTATGGCCTCCAGCGCAGCACAAGGTTTTCCAATAGCCTTTGAGGCCAAGCGCATCCTTTGAAGTTTCTCCTCATCCACAAGAATTTCAAGGAGTAATTCCGCAAGCCTATGGGCCGTAAGGTTCTGCTCTTCCACCACCACGGCTGCTCCTCTACAGGCAAGCTCCTCTGCATTATAATACTGATGCCTATCAGTGCTGTAAGGATAGGGTATCAGCACCGCAGGGAGACCCCAGGCTGTAATCTCTGCCAGGGTAGTTGCCCCTGCCCTGGACAGAACCAGGTCGGCAGAAGAATACGCTGCTGCCATATCTCCAAGAAAATCAAATACGCCATCCTCCAAACCCAGTTTCTTGTAGGCCTCTTTTACTGCTGCGTAACCCTCTTTCCCGGTAGAATGGATAACCTGTAATCGTGGCAGTCGCTCCTTCATTACAGGAAGGCTTTCTACCATCAAATTGTTAATAGCCCTTGCACCTTGACTTCCTCCCAGGACCAAAAGGGTAGGCCCATCGCTATGTTTGCAAGGGGCGTCTTTGTGCATTTCCAAGGCCTTTCCTTTATTTTTAAATCCATTTAAGACGGATTCTCTCAAGGGAACACCTGTGAAACGAACCTTATCTTTGCAAGAAAACCACCGCGAGGAGGCTTTTCCGCCTAAGGCGGACAACAGCACAAGGTCTGCCTGTGGAGCCAGAAATCGAGTAGCCTTCCCCGGTATCACGTTCTGTTCAAGCAAGATGACTGGAACCCTTCGAAAATAGGCACATATCACTGGCACCAAAGAGGCATATCCTCCAAGCCCAAAGACTACATCCGGCCTTAGTTCTCTCCAGTACCAGAGGCATCTAAAAAAACTCACTAAAAAACTTATAAGAAATAAGGCGATACCGCTCACAGAACCTTTCCAGGCCCTTGCACCTGTCTTAAATAATCTATAACCTTTTTCTCCCAAACATCTTTGTTCCAGGGTATTACCTGTGCTGACAAAGAATATCTCTGCCTGGGGAAAGCGTGTCTTAATGGCATCCGCCACGGCAAGACCGGCCATAATGTGACCACCTGTTCCACCTCCGGCAAAAACTACCCTCAAGAAATTCCTCGTTTCAATGATGTATTTTTTAAAGCACCTGGGGCTAAGCTACGCTCAACACTAATTCGCTGTGGCGAAGCGCCTGGTCTAATAAGCGTTCCCACCAAGCGGCCTGGTTTCCAGGAAGGTTTTCTTTCTTTATCCTCGCAATGTCTTGAGACGTTCAACAATAACCCTACCGCGGCCATAGAGAGCGAGAGGGAAGAACCACCTGAGCTAATAAAAGGTAGTGGTATCCCTTTAGTCGGTACGCAACCCAATACAACTG
>JAHFOV010000102.1 GCA_023261505.1 Planctomycetota bacterium | reverse complement strand
GAGCCGCAGGCATAATGACTCTAACGTCCTCTGTATGGGGGCAGACCTGATACCCCCTGGCCCACTGGCCAAAAAGATACTGAACACATGGCTTTCTACCCCCTTTGAGGGTGAGAGGCATACCCGCAGGATAAAAAAGATTCATGAACTGGAGTCATCGTGACTGTAAATGCTTCGGGCAAGCAAGTCATTAATGTCCCAGAAGGCGCCGGCCTTAAGGTAACACTCCTGGCACATACCCCTGGGCCAGAAAAGGTAGTGGCCCAGGCCGCAAAACTCTGCTACAGCCCCGCCACCGTTGAAGAACTCCATGAGGCCATCTACAAGACCGACCAGAAAAAGTTTATAAAGAAACTCCTCTCTATGGGACACATGTCCCCTGTGGAACACATCTTCTTTACTCAACTATTTAACATATAAATGGACTGGCCAATTTACTTCAAAGACAATTTGATCATAGGAAATTTAGAAAGTAAGGTTGCGGTTTGCACTCTTTGGAAGAAAAAAGAAATAATAAAAGAAAGAACAAAGGATTTTTCTGTAATAGGTAATTTATATTCTAAGGAGGGCATTAACTACATTTTGAGAAATCTTTTAGCCAATCCCAAAATTAGATATGTGATTTTAACAGGCCCTGACCTTTCAGGAAGTGGAAAGACATTTTTAGACCTTATAAAGTATGGAGTAAATAAGCAGCACTGTATAAAAAGAAATGGATTTCAATTACAAAAAGAAATAGACCTTGAAGCAATAGAAGCTTTTCGAAAGCATGTAAAAGTAGTTGATTTAATTGGTAAAGCCAGCGTTGACCTTGAGGAGACTTCCAAATCTTTGAGAGATGAACTGCCATCTCATCTTAGAGAACCACTACTTTTCGCAGAATCCCACCCTACTTGTGAAGTATATCCTTCCGAAAGAAATGCCTTTATATTAAGAGGTGATTTTGTCGCAGAGGTTTGGGTTAAATTACTTGACCTCATTAGCAAATTTGGACAACAGGGAAAAACAGAATACAGTATAAATCAGAAGGAAATTCTTAATGTAGTATCTGTACTTTCTAATGAAGACCCCGATAATATTCACTTCGTTGATTATTTCCCTTTTAAAAAAGAAGATTTAGAAGGAAAGGTTAAGGGAACGAAGAGTACGAATATTCAACAATTGTTGCTACCGTCCGTAAGCCTTTTTAGGGAACCGTACGAAACAGGATATTATTCGAAGGTTCTTACTGCACTTCAGACTGAAGCAGATTATACATACGGACAAAGACTAATGCAGTTTAAAGGCAAAGACCAACTAAAAAGCATAATAGAAAAACTTAAAGCTGTTAAATACAGTAGAAGAGCTTTAGCTGTACTATGGGATCCAACAGTAGATTCTAGCTCTGATAACCCACCCTGTCTAGACTTACTACAGTTTAGGATAATAAATGACATAATAACATTAACCGCATATTTTAGAAGTCACGATATTTTTAGAGCCTGGCCAGAGAACGCATTTGCATTACGCAAATTACAGGATGCAGTCGCAAAAGAAATAAGCTCTGAATTAAAACTAGGTGAGCTGGTAATTATTTCTCATTCAGCTCATATATACGAGGATAACTTGAGAAGGGCAAAAACAATAGTTGAAAAATTTCTTCCAGAAGTTTCAAAAACAGCAAAAAGAATAAGAGACCCAAGGGGTAATTTTTATGTTTACGTTAAGGATAAATCTTTAATATTTGTCAATCATTATTCTAACGAGGGTAAATTACTAAATACATTCGAGGGAAAGACTGCTAAAGAATTAAAGGAGCAAATATATCCTTTTATTTCCCAGATTGAGCACGCGTTGTATTTAGGTGCAGAACTCCAAAAGGCTGAAATGGCTATAAAGCTTGGTCTGGATTACACGCAGGATGCTGCGCTATAAAGTCTAGCGTGTAGGGTGCTTCCAGACGCACCCTACTTCCTTACAACACCCCTTTCGTAGAAGGCACGCCCTTTATCCTCTCATTAAACCTTACTGCCTTGCTAAGGGCCTGGGCCAGGGCCTTGAAGATGGCCTCGGCTATGTGGTGGGCGTTCGAGCCGTAGGGGACGTTCACGTGGAGGTTCATGCCAGCATGGGCGCAAAGGGCCTCAAGAAACTCCTGCACCAGGGCGGCATCAAAGTCCCCAATCTTCTGGTGGGCGAGAGGAGCATTGTAGACCAGGGCCGGCCTGCCTCCCAGGTCTAGTGCCACATCGGCCAGGGACTCCTGCATCGGAACCCTTGCGTCCCCAAACCTGACAATCCCCTTCTTATCCCCAAGGGCTTCTTTCAGGGCCATTCCCAGGCATATCCCTACATCTTCTACCGTATGGTGGTCGTCTACCTTGCGGTCTCCTCTGGCGGCAATCTTGAGGTCAAATAAGGCATGCTTGGCAAGGAGCTGGAGCATGTGGTCAAGGAAACCTATGTCCGTTGAGCCCTCAAAATTGCCCCGGCCATCTAGCTCAAGGGACAGGCTTATCTCCGTCTCAGTGGTCTTTCTGTCTATTTGTGATTTTCTTGGCATTTTTAACTAAAGGTTCAGAGACCCTTAGAATAGTTTAATCCCCCTAAATCCCCCTTTAATAAAGGGGGACCGAGGGGGATTATTACCATTTTGTACTTTGTAATTTGTAATGTTCCCTAGCCCCTAACCCCTAGTCCCTGACCCCTAGCTCCAACTTCTGCCAGGCGATCAAGGAAGGTGTCTATTTCCTCTTTGGTGCCTATACTGACCCTCAGGCAGTCCTCAAATCTCCTGTACTCTACGTAACGGATGAGAATCTGCCTGGCCTTGAGTTGCTGATAAATCTCCCTGGCCACCTGTGGACTTGGGGTGCGGAAGAACACATAGTTAGACTGCGAAGGATAAACAAAGAAACCCATTTCCCTCAGGGACTCTATCAAGTAGCTCCGGGTCTCTTTTATCTTTTCTACATTTCTCCGCAGATGTTCCTGGTCATCAAGGGCGGCGATTCCTGCGGCCATGCTTAGCCTGTCTACATTATAAGAATCCTTTACCTTCATAAGTCCCTCTATAAGACTTTCCTGGCCTATACAAAAGCCCAGGCGGAGGCCAGCAAGGCTGTAGGACTTGGATACCGTCCGCAATATAAGTACGTTTGAATGTTTTTCCACCAGGGCGAGGCAGTTGGTATCGGCAAATTCGGCATAGGCCTCATCGATAACTAAAACGCCATCTATTTCACCTGCCAGGTTAGATACCTCTTCCGGCCAGACCATCGTACCCGAGGGGGAGTTGGGGTTACAGAGGAATGTTATTTTGGCTCCCTTTACAAGGATGTCCCTGGGCAAAGAAAAATCTTCAGGAAAGTCCAACTCCACGGCCTGTGCGTCCTGAATCTCTGCCAGGGTTTTATAAAGCAGATAGGTTGGGGAGGGGAAAACCAGTTTGTCTCCCGGGCTGGCAAAGGCTCTAGCTATTATGCTCAAGAGTTCATCTGAGCCATTGCCCACCAGAACCCTTTCTGGTCTTATGCCAAATACCTCTGCCACTTTTTGCCTGAGCCTAGTAGCTAAGGGGTCGGGGTAGAGCCTGAGCAGGCTGGAGGCGGACTCTTTCAGAGTGGCAATCACCCTGGGCGAGGGAGGATAAGGGTTCTCATTGGTGTTAAGTTTTATAAAGCCGGTCTCCTGAGGCTGTTCCCCAGGTACGTAGCCCTTCATTTTCTCTATGTTTTTTCTAAATAGGTTCATTCTAGTCGTATCCTCACGGATTGAGCATGGGCAGGCAGACCCTCAGTCTCTGCCAGGGTTATGACCTCTGAGGCTACCTCTTCAAGGGCCTTTTTGTCATAAGATATAACGGTAGACCTCTTAAGGAAGTCGTTGACCGTAAGGCCGGAGAAGAAACGGGCTGTTCCCCCGGTAGGCAGGACGTGGGAAGGGCCAGCTATATAGTCCCCCACCGCAACAGGGGAATTCTCTCCCAGGAATACAGCTCCGGCATTTTTGATTCCTTTAAGGGCGGCCCAAGCGTCTTTTACCAGGAGTTCAACGTGTTCTGGGGCTATGGAGTTGGAGATTTCTATTGCCTCTTCTAAGTCCCTTGTGATTATAATTCTACAGAGACTCTCCAAAGACTCCTGCGCGGAAACCAGCCCATGTAGCCTTACCTGTTCTACTACCTGGTACCATACCCCCCGGTCTCTTACCTGGTCCTGTTCCTCTAGTGGTCTCCCTATCCTTTTTCTTATTTCTATTAACGGGTCTTCTACCTTTTTCAATACCTGTTTCTCTACCTGTTTCCTTACCGGTTCCCCTACCTGTTCCTCTAACTGTTTCTCTACCTGGTCTTCTATCTGGCTCTGCGGCTGGCTCCATACCTGGTCCCGTATCTGTTCCACCAGCTGTTGTTTGCTTTCATGGCTCCGTACCTGGTCCCATATCTGACCTCTAAGCTGTTTTTCTAACTCCTCTTTTACCTCTTGGGCTATACTAGCGCAAGGGGTAATCAGTATGGCAGTTCCCGGGTGTTCTACCTGGGAAATCATGTCAGAGGCAATGAGTGCTGGCCTTGCGGAGCTGTCTGCAATGATTGTCACCTCGCTAGGCCCTGCCAGCATATCTATATCTACTTCTCCAAAGACCTCCTTTTTGGCCAGGGTAACGAATAGGTTACCCGGACCTACTATTTTGTCCACCCTCGGTATGGTTTTCGTCCCGTAGGCCATGGCACCTATGGCCTGTACCCCACCAACCCTGTACACCTCGTCTACCCCTGCCTCCCTTGCGGCGACCAATCTCTCCGGTCCAACCTGACCATCTCTCCCAGGAGGTGTAACCATTATTATTTTCTCTACCCCTGCCTCCCTGGCTGGCAAGGCGCACATAAGCACGGTGGAGGGATAAGAGGCCTTACCTCCTGGGACGTATATTCCGACCTTTTCTATAGGCTTATAAATGACCTCCAGGCGACGGCCGTTTTGGGCCAGGCTTGTAGGGACTTTAATCTTTATGTGGCGCTGGAAGGAGGCAATGTTTTCTTTGGCCTTTTTTAGAGCCTTAAGGAAGGAGGGAGTTACCTTTTTGTATGCCTCTTCTATATCCTCATTGGACACTTTAAGTTTTTCAGCAGGAAGGCGTATCCCATCGAAGGCCTCACTGTAGAATAGGACTGCTTCGTCGCCCTTTTCTTTTACATCAGCCAGGATGCGGCGGACTGCCTCAATGGACGACAATACCGTACCAAAGACCCGCAGGTGGACTTCCCTCATCTTCTCCGGTAATGGGATTTCTGCAGGGCTGAGCCGGCGCCTTAAAGACTCTAGCTCTTTGGCGGATACTTCCCAGGTTTTAATTACTCTCATCATTTTAGTTCAAATGTAAAGGAATTTTAAGGAGCTTGCTTCTCCGCCTTAATCGGATCCCAATAACCACAACAGATCCGTCATTGCGAGGAACGAAGCGACGAAGCAATCTCTAAAGCGGTTTGCACGAGAAAACATGGGGTCGATTTGCCCGCAATAACCGCAAAACAGTTGATTTGAAATTTGTAATTTGCAATTTATGTCTACGCCCTCCTGCCGATCTTAGAAAAGTCTGGCTGTTCAAGGGAACGTACCCTGTC
>JAHFOV010000049.1 GCA_023261505.1 Planctomycetota bacterium | reverse complement strand
GGTTTGCTCTCTATGAACAACGATTAAACCACATACTGCCGAAAAGTACAATAATAATGCTCCTGCACAAACTGTTTATTTCAGTCCAAATACCTGATATAGAAATAACTTACCCCTTTTCCCCGATATATATCGGAAAGCAAGCTCTAAGTCTGGCATATTGCGGTTGAGTCTCATTGTACTTGACCTCTCCTTTGTGTCAATGAAATTTATGTTATTTTTGTTGCCCCTCGATGGATTGCAAACTACAGATTACACATTTGCAATATGAGACCTGTAATTCTTTAAAAAAGCTACACCTTCAGCTTCCGCCACCTTCCCCGCCGGAAAAGGATGTATACTGCTATAGAACGGCCTATCCAATCCAGGGCTGCCCCGAACCATATCCCAGCCAGCCCCCAACCCATGACTATCCCAAGGATATAAGCCATAGGTACATGGAAAAACAGCGTACCCACAATAGTTATTAGCATAGGACTCATAGTATCCCCTGCACCCCTCAGCCCCCCGGCGTATACCATGTAGATGGCCAGGGCAGGTTGTTCTATGGCTGAAATCATTACACAGAGGCTGCTTAACCGAAGAACATCCTCTTCCGGGCCGAATACCTTTGCCAATTGTCTTGGAAACAGTAAAAAGATTACGCCAAAGGTGCACATTAAGAGCAATGCAAAAAAACAGTTTCTCTTCATGCTCAAGCGGGCCAGATCCTCTTTTTTTGCGCCAAGGCTCTGCCCCACCAGGGTGGCGGTGGATACCCCAAGGGCATAGCCGGGCATAAAGGAGATAGATTCTATCCTTACAGCAATCTGGTGGGCCGCAAGGGAGACCGTCCCTAGCATGGTCACAATCTTTATAAAGACCAGATAGCCGAGTTGCGTTAGGAAGGCGTCAAGAGTGGCAGGAAGAGATATCCAAAGTATCCTTTTTATTACCCTTCCATCAAAACCCATCATATCCCTCAGATGCAAGGTAACTAGGGCCTTGCCCCTCAGGAGTACGGCCAGGCTTATGGTGGAGCCTACTAGATAGGCAATGACTGTTCCCCAAGCCGCCCCAGCCACCTCCATCCTGGGAAATATCCATATTCCAAATATTAACAACCAGTTGAAGAGTGCGTTGGTGACGTTCATAACCAGGGTTATAAGCATTGGGGTTCGTGTATCCCCCGCCCCCCTGAGTGAGGCACTGCAGGTCAGTATTATCAACCTGCAGGGCAGAAAACTTATAACCGTGGCGAAATAAAGTGTGCTAAGCCGCGTCACCTCAGGCTCTGCACCCATAAGAAAAAAGATGCCATCAGAATAGAAAAAAAGGATAGGGGCTATTGCAACCCCTACTGCGATAGAAAGTAGAAGGGACTGAGCGGCAACCCTCTCCGCCTGTGCCTTTTCCATGGCGCCAGAATGCCTGGCCACTAGACTCAAAGTGCCAGCCGATAAGGATGAGAAGACTATGGTAAGGACAAAATTCAGTGCCCCGGCTAGCCCCACGGCAGCTATAGCTTTTGTCCCCAGCCTGCCCACCATAATAATGTCCACAATAAAGACCATCATATGGAGTACATTTTCTGCAGCTGCGGGGATTGCCAGGCGTGCAATATTCCTGTTAAGTCTCTCCTCTGTGAGTTCTAGCGGAAGCATGGGTAGCAGGCCATTATAGTTTATCTCCTGTCACAGTCAATATAGGTAAGTAGTAGGCAGTAGATAGTAGACAGTAAATGGTAAAAAGGGAGGCTATTCTGTCTCCTGTAAACACTGTTCTAATGTGGGTTTGCCATAAGCCACCCAGAGCAGGCCACAGATGGTCTTACCATCAATTATCTCACCTCTTCTTATCATATCCAAAGCCTTGCTAAGATGGAGGATTACTACTTGTTCAATGCTTTCTTCAGGGGGTGAGACAACACTCTCAGGTTTTTTCCTGACCAGTTGGCTAACCTTGTAGAGGTGCATAAGCTCATTCATCACGCCCGGAGAGGGGTAAAACTGGCCCAGTTTTTCAAGCCTCTGGGGTAAATAGCCCGTTTCCTCTTCCATCTCCCGTATGGCGCATTGCTCTGGTGTCTCTCCTTCTTCCAGGGTACCGGCTGGTATCTCATAAAGATAACCTTTCACTGCGTAGCGGTACTGTCGTATCAGTAATACCTCTCCTTCTTTGATAATGGGGACCATTGCCACAGACCCAGGATGTTCTACTACTTCTCTAAGGGCCTTCCCTCCGCTTGGCAACTCTACTTCGTCACGATAAAGCCTGAGCTTCTTTCCACCATAGATGAGTTCACTCTTGATAGTCTTTTCCAAGGTCTTTTCTCCCTATAGCAAAGACAATAGACTTTGGACTATAGACTATAGACATTAGACTATAGACAAAGCCTAAGGTCTAAAGTCCAAAGTCTAAGGAATGTTAAACCCACAACAACTCTCCGTAAAGGACACTTCCTTTCCTTTATCAACGGCAAAAGAAATAATCCCTTCTGCCGGAAAGGCTATACCGTCCAGGCCGGCCTCAACAGCTAACCTGTCTACCTCTTGCTTGTACTGTCCCATCGGTCTGGCACAGCCAAGAATTATAGGGGTTTGAGGGAGCTTTTCTTTGGCTTTCGCAAAAAAACTTCTTACATCCTTTAAATTAGGGGGCTCTACACCTTCCATAGGCGTACCAAGAAGGGGCGTCAAGATAACGAGTACGAGTGCCTTTAATTTATAATGAGAAGCTATATCAAGGGCGTTTTCTTCCCCCACCAGCCTCCCATATTGGAGGCCAAGGACAATGTGGGGCATTATAGGGATGTTATATCTTGAAGTTACATAAAGAGATGCCTCATAGTCTTCTATAGTGGCACCTAGATGGTAGACCTCTTTTATAGTTTGGTTGCTGCCAATAACATCTAGCAGCACAGCATCTACCTCAGCCCCATGCAAACCCCTGGCTTGAAAATCGTCTAACAGGCCGGAATGGACAAAGATTTTCAGCCCCAAATCTTTCTTTAAATAACGTAGAGCGTCAAAATATCTCTCTAATGGAACCCGCCCTTTTATATTACAACCCCCAGAGATAAGCACCCCATTTAGACCCGCCTTTAACGTTTCGCGACACCTCTTGATTAAATCTTCAGGGGTTAAAGTGGGTCTCATGAAGCGAAGGAGTTCCCCCTTACAGTGGTCACATCCCAGCGCACACTCATTCCCAGTTACGCTGAAGGGTAAGAAGCTAGACGGCGCCTTCTGGACGAACTCTTCTGTCTCATAATGCTTTATACCAGGGACGTAGAAGGTTATTTTATTAGACATAGTGCTTAATGTATCAAAACAACGGAAAATGTAAATAACCTGATATGCGTCATCTAAACTGTTTTGCATATATGAAGTAATTTAACTTGACAAACTAGAACTTAAGCTATACCTTGAGTTTTTATATTTTTAAGTGAGGGCTCATGGGAACAATTCGTCCATTACTAATTTTGATTCTCTTCCAACTTTTGCTGCCAGATACGATCGTTTCGGAAGAGGACGCAGTTGCCCTGTTCAAGAAGGCCAACTTCTTTGCCTCAGTGGGGCGATACAAAGAGGCCCTCGAAGCTTACGATAAGGTCTTAAAACAAGAACCTCAGCTTATCCACGCCTGGAATAATAAGGGTAATGCCCTATCTGCTCTCTGCATGAATGAAGAGGCTCTGGAATGTTTTAATAAGGCACTTGAACTAGATTCAAGATATGCCTTTGCGTGGAGCGGCAAAGGGAATACCCTCATGACCATGAAGCGGTACACTGATGCCCTTGAGAGCTATGAAAAGGCCCTAGAACTGGAACCGAAGAATGCATACGCCTGGAATGGAAAGGGCAACGCCCTGACAGGTCTCAAGAGATACAGTGAGGCTTTGGAGGCCTACAATAAGGCGCTGGAAATAGAGCCTTTGTCTCAGGATGTGTATTTCAATAAGGGTATTACACTAAAAGAGATGGAGAGATACGGGGAGGCCCAGGAATACTTTGAGAGATTGGCAGAACTAGACTCCGGGTCCCCTAGCGTCTGGTACAATCTAGGTCACGTCCTTCACCATCTCAGGAGGGATGCTGAGGCCCTAAAATGTTACGACCTGGCCCTGGAACGTGCCCCCCGATTTGCAGAGGCCTTGAGGGATAAGGCCGAGGTTTTGAGGGAATTAAGCAGGTTTGAAGAGGCATTGCAGTGTTGTCAGGCTTCTCTAGAGATAGAGCCCGGTTGCGAAGCCACATTGCGTACGCAGGCCCAAATTCAGCAAGCTCTGGGAAAAACAGTAGACAGTAAACAGTAGGCCGTAGACAGGCAACAAGAAACAGCATTCAGTCTAATGTATTTTGACTACTGTATTCTGTCTGTAAAAGGGCTTTAGCCAATAGCAGGTCTTCTGGAGTAGTTATCTTTATGTTTGAGGGGCTGCCGGGAACTAGTGTCACAGGGAAACTAAGCTTTTCCACCGCCTGGGCATCGTCGGTAACCTCTTCCCCTGTTTCTGCAAGGGCATCATAGGCCCTCAGGATAACCTCTTTTCTGAAGCCCTGGGGTGTCTGAGCCATCCATAGGCTATCCCTGCTAACGCTCCGTGTTATCTTTAGATTACTATCCACCTCCTTGACTGTAGCCTGAATAGGCACGGAAGGAACAGCTGCCCCCTTTTCCCAGGTCATTTGTATAACCGAGTTTATTATTTCTCGACTGACAAGAGGCCTTACTGCATCATGCACCAGGACTATCTCTATATCCTCTGCCATACTCTGAAGGCCGCAGTACACACTGTCTTGCCTCCTCCTGCCCCCCTGGATGACCTTTGTTGGAGTCGCATATTTAGAAATTAAATGGCCCCATTGGGCCTTAACGTAGTCTAATTCTGCGCCACCTACGACTAGGAGTATCTCAGTGATAGGACAGACCTTCAGGTCTGTCCCTACATTAGTTTTAAATCCCACAAACTTTTCAATGCTCCTAAGGAAGATGGGCTTGCCCTCCAATTCAAGGTAGGGCTTTTTAACTGAGCCGCCCATCCTGAGTCCCAGCCCTGCGGCAGCTAATATGACAGAGACATTAGGCATATTAGATTTTGAGATTTCCGATTTTAGATTTTAAGATTTTTAAATCTCCAAATCTTTAAATCTTCTAATGTGATTTTACACTCTTTCGTAAGGCTGAAAGAGTCTAAGATATTCGTCCTGTGCATAGCGGTCGGTCATGCCAGCAATGTAATCGCAGACTCCGCGGTGCAGACCCTCTTTTTTAACCCAGGCCTGGAAGTCTGGAGGAAGCTGTTTGGGATTGGCCACGAAGGCCTTAAAGAGTTCTTCTACAAAGCGCCTGGCTTTGTCGGACATGCGTGCGACTCTATAGTGCGTGTATACATTCTCCCAGAGAAACTTCTCAAGCTTCTTTTTCTTTTCTGAAATTTCTGGGGAAAAGTCTACTATTAGTTGGGGGCAACGCCTAACTTCTTCGGGACTTCCAACCCCTGACTCTTTTAGCCTCCTCTGGATGTTCTCAATTAAATCCGTAACCTGAAGGTTTATCAGGAATACGATAGTTTGGGACCTCCTGGTATCACTATCAAGATTGGACCACTTGCTAGCGACTTTTTCTGAGGCGTAACGCCATAACTCCACATCATGCAGTGACTCTTCATTGATAAGTCCCGCCTTAAGGCTGTCATCGAGGTCGTGGGTGTCATAAGCAATGGAATCTGCTTTATCCACTACTTGCGCCTCCAAGAGGGGCTTTTCTTTTGGATTAAATTCCACCAGGACTTCCTTAACGGCATTATGTTTTAGTATAGATTCCCTTACCTCCCAGGAGAGGTTAAGGCCTGAAAAGCCGGGATATCGCTTTTCAAGAATGTCTACCACCCTCAGGGCCTGGAGGTTATGTTCAAAACCTCCATGCCCTACCATGAGCTTACTAAGGGCCTCCTCTCCAGAATGACCAAAAGGGGTGTGTCCAAGGTCGTGAGCCAAGGCAATGGCCTCTGTTAGATCCTCATTGAGGTTGAGGGCCCTGGACAAACACCTCGAAACCTGAGCCACTTCAATAGTATGGGTGAGTCTAGTACGATAATAATCCCCTTCATGGTTAACGAACACCTGAGTCTTGTACTCCAGTCTTCGGAAGGCAGTACTGTGGATGATTCTATCTTTGTCACGCTGGTATACACTGCGGTAGGGGTGTTCTTCCTCAGGATACTTACGCCCTCTGGAGTCCTTGCTCTTCGTGGCGTAGCAGGCTAATTCCTTTTCTTCCCTGAGTTCAATATCTCTCCTAGAAAACATCTAAAAGGAGCTCTTTAACCTTAATAACAGCTCTGAAAGGTAATGGGAAATAACCTTGGTTTCTCCCAAAACGGGCATGTAATTCGTATCACCTACCCAGCGGGGCACAATGTGAAAGTGGAGATGTTCTTCCCCTGCTCCTGCAGCTTTTCCCATATTGACACCGATATTAAACCCCTCTGGTTTTAGATGCTGTTCCAGGGCTTGCTGTGCCTTACAAAGTAGTTGCATGATTTCCAGCAGCTCCTCCTGGGTAAGTTCCTTCAGTCCATACTTGTGCTTATTGGGAGCTATCATAAGATGACCATTGTTGTACGGATATTTGTTTAAAATGATAAAACACTCCTTGCCCCTGTAAAGGAGGAGGTTTTTGTCATCCTGGGTATCGTTCACGGCACGGCAGAAGATGCAGCCTTTTTTCTCTGCCGAGATATATTCCGCCCTCCATGGCGCCCAGAGGTATTTCACGGAAGAGAATATCTTTCTGTGGAAAAGGTCATGCCTAAGGCAGATTCACCACGGTCCGCCTGTGCTGAATTATCTACAGGTATCGCAACTAGTAGCAGAACAGGAGCCGCAGGCAGAATTAGAGCTGGAGACTCCATTTCCACTACTTCCACCCGTACCAAAGACTGAAAACACCTTATCTACTCGCTTGCTGCCACATTGGGGGCACTTTAATGCCTTAGTCTGAGAAGAACTTGAAAACAATTCCTCGAATCTAGAGGCGCAATTATTACACTGAAATTCATATATTGGCACCAATACCTTTTACCCTAATCCTCTGTATAAATCAAGGGTTATTATAATTTTAGAAACCAATTAACATTTTGCCATGCCTACAATTTTTCCAAAAGTTTCTTCTTCCATTGTTCGTAATCTCCTTCACTAATTAATCCTTCGTCTTTTAGTCCTTTTAACTCCTTGAGCATATCTGGTACGGTCTTATCCGGCGGGGGCTCTTCCTGGAGAAATTCTTGCTTCTTTTTTTCGTAGTCCTTTAGGGAGATTAACTCTTCATTCAGCATTATCTTAAGCTCCCGTATTTTTTGTGTAAGGCTCTTATTGGAAGAAGCCTCTTTTTTTGGGGTTTTGATGATAGCAACTAGTTCTTTAGTCTCTTCTTGTTTGCCTTCCTGTGTAGAAGACAGCCCCACCCTTTCCTCTAATTTGCGTAATCTTTCTTCAATGAGACTTCTACCAGGAGAAATGGTTTGTACTTCTTCCTGAACCACAACAGTTGGTTCAAAGGCCTTGTTTTCTATATCAATTACCAACCAATTCTTGTGATTCTCCATCAAGCGTTGACCGGCACCAGGAACTAGTTCCCAGAAGCTCTGGCCTTCATATACTAAAGGTTCTTTGTTTTTTTGGGCCTTCCAATCTTTGAAGCTAGGGGTGTCATCTTTGCCTGACCGCGTTTGACTAAATGCTATATTTAATTCTTTTCCTATCATAAAAAGGCTGAACGTGGTAACTTGATCCCGTAAAAACGTTTTTTCTGAGGTTACAGTGCCAAAAACTTCCTTATGGGGGTCCGCTTTAGAGAGTGACTCTGCTGTAAGGGGAACAAGGGTATCAATTTCTCTATCCAAAAATATCCTTTTACTTGTCTTTTTCTTCAACATCCCTTTTTCTCGATAGCGCAAGGAATAGAGAATGGTTCGTAACCTATCTGCATCAATAAAATAGGGATGATTAAAAGACATGTCCCCCTGGTACTTACTTACATCTCTAAGTTCAACGGAGATGCGCGACTCTTTGCTTCTACCAGAAACAAGATTATCAGGAAAAAAACACGAGAAAACCACAAATAAAAGTAAAAACAGGAAAATTCTATGGCTTAACACCGTCTTCTATTTTTTATTTGTGGCCCTTTTCTGTCCAGCTTTTCTGGCCTTGATATAAAGAGTCTCCATAAATGCTTTCGTCTTTTTCAAGCTAAAACTCTTGGCCTTAAAGCGGACTGCTTCTAGGCTCCTGCCCAACTTTTTGGCCAGCAGCTTTGTATCCGTTTTCGGGTATTCCCTCTTTAAGATGTTAAGTTCTTCCTTTGTCCACTCTTTCAACTTCTTGCCTGTTTTAGAAATCTTTACCATAGCAGTTCCCTTTTATTTAGACACATATTGTAATATGAGTTCTCTATAAAAACATAAATTGGCTGATAACCAGCGGCAATTCGCCAAGGATGAACTAAGGTACCCAGAAAGCGGAAATTGCGTACTGTGTCGCCATCTCACACTTAGCACACACAGCTACCATTGTCAAGAAAAAACACGCAAAAAATGCCTGCACTCCTTTCTTTGTATTATTTCTTAGTCTCACTCCTAAGGGTCTCGGTTATCACCTCCCTGACCCTGGTCAGAGCCTCTTCTCTGTTATGCAGCTTGCCTTCCAGTTGCTCATCATAAATCCGATTGAGAATTTCCGCAAAGAGAGGACCCGGCTTTAGTCCCATGGAGATGAGGTCATATCCATTGATGAACCTTCTGGGTTTTATCTCCTCTTCCCTTAACTTTCCCCGCATCTCCTGGCAATAATTATAATCTGCTAGGTCACCACTACTGGCCAGGGCATCCACGCGACAGACCTCGGCAAGGAGGGGATAATCTGGATGCGAGAGAAGTTTTTTAAGGGTGCTCATCTTCATCTTCCTGGCATCCTTGAAGGTCATGTGCTTTTTTACTAGCCAGGAAATTCTTTCCTTCTCTTCCCTTGAAGTACGGAGACGGGTGCAGATTTGTTCGGCTATCTCCGCCCCTATGCTCTCGTGATAAGGAAAACGGATGCGACCCTCTTTTAGCTGCCAAGTAACGGGCTTACCCACATCGTGAAGAAAAGCCGCCATGGCTAGAACAAAGTCGGGGTTCTCAAGTTGAGAGATGGTTAAAAGTCCATGTACAAATACATCACCTTCTGGATGGAGATTGTCTGGCTGAGTAACACCCTTCATTCCAGAAACCTCTGGTAGTATATGCTCCAGGAGACCTAATTCATCTAACAGTTTAATGCCAAGTGAAGAATTCTTGTGGGTGAGGATTTTTTCTAACTCTTCCCTTATCCTCTCCCAGCTCACGGTTAGTATTTTAGCGGCGTACTCCCGAATGGCCTTCCTGGTAGCCTCTTCTATCTCGTATTCAAACCTGCTGGCGAAACGTACAGCCCTTATCATCCTCAGGCGGTCTTCTTTAAAGCGTTCGTGAGGTTCCCCAATTGTGCGTATCAGCCGCAACTTTATGTCCTGCTGGCCCCCTACGTAATCCAGTAGTTCCTCCTTTATTGGGTCGTAGAACATGCCATTGATGGTGAAGTCTCGTCGGCTAGCATCCCCCTTAGGATCGCAGAAGACAACGCTGTCAGGATGCCGTCCATCGGAGTAGGCGCCCTCGGAACGAAAGGTCGCAACCTCAAAAGGATGCCCATTCTTTAACACCAGTACTACACCAAATTGGACCCCTACAGGGACAGTCTTTTCAAAAAGGACCATCACCTCTTCCGGGCGGGCACCGGTGGCTATGTCATAATCGGCAGGGTCCAGGCCCATGACCATATCCCTTACGCAACCTCCAGCAAAGAGGGCAATATACCCCTTCCCTTGAAGCTGACGTACAATCTCTACCGCTAGAGCCTTTTTAATATCTATTTCACTCATCTTAAAGCTTCTATTTTTTGCTTAGCAGGCCTTGCAGGTTCACCTGCACTATGATTATAGGGAACGGGGTACCCATCGGCAATCCTTTATATCATAAGAAACTATACGGATTTCTAAAAGACTGGCAAATTGAAGAGAAAAGCGAAATTTGGGATATACTGATGGAACTAGATTTTTCTTACTCTTTTACGGCTCTCTGACACCCGTGGCAGAGGCCCTGGATTTGGAGGCGGTGGGAAGCGGGTAGGAACCTGTAGCGCAGGCAGACGGCGTCCTGAAGGCGTTCTATCTCTTCTTCGGTGAACTCTATGATTTTACCACAGCCATTGCACACAAGATGGTCATGATGTTCGTCACCGTGGACATGTTCGTAGTGAGAGTGTTTTTCTCCAAAGATTACCTCTCTGAGAAGACCGCAATTAACCAGCAAATTCAGTGTGCGGTATATCGTAGCCTTTGATACCCTTTCGCCGCTCTGGCGAATGTCCATCAATAAGTCTTCAGCTTCGAAGTGTTTATGGCTCTTAAAGACCCAGTTCAATATGACCTGTCTCTCTGTAGTAAATCTAAGGCCTTTAGACTTCAAGTATTCCAGAAATTTTTGCTCATAGGACAGGTTTTCTTGCAAAGCCGATTTTTTTGACATACCGTATAACAAAAAAGCCCGCCTTTAGGCGGGCAGAAAACCCGGCAGTTACCTACTCTCCCAGCAGTTAGCTAGTACCATCGGCGCTAGAGGCTTAACTACCGTGTTCGGAATGGGAACGGGTGCTTCCCTCCAGCTATGGCCACCGGGAAAAACATTTGGGGAACATTTTGGTCAAATGAGATAGCCTCGGGCAAAGCACCATGAGTAAAAAGGGCAACTAAGCACCTCGGCAGATTAGTACCAGTCAGCTAGTGTGTCACCACATTTACACCCCTGGCCTATCAACCTCGTAGTCTACAAGGTGCCTTACTCTCTTAAAGAGATGGGATACCTAATCTTGGAGCGAGTTTCACACTTAGATGCTTTCAGCGTTTATCCCTTCCGGACATAGCTACCCAGCTGTGCCGTTAGCACGACAACTGGTACACCATAGGTCCGTCCATCCCGGTCCTCTCGTACTAGGGACAGCACTCCTCAAGTATCCAACGCCCACGGCAGATAGGGACCGACCTGTCTCACGACGGTCTAAACCCAGCTCGCGTACCGCTTTAATCGGTGAACTCCCGAACCCTTGGGACCTTCTCCAGCCCCAGGATGCGATGAGCCGACATCGAGGTGCCAAACCTCCCCGCCGCTAGGGACGCTCGGGGGAGATCAGCCTGTTATCCCCAGAGTACCTTTTATCTGATGAGCGATGGCCTTTCCACACAGTACCACCGGATCACTAGGCCCTGCTTTCACACCTGCTCGACTCATGAGTCTTGCAGTTAAGCTCCCTTCTGCCCTTACGCTCAACGTGCGGTTGCCAAGCGCACTGAGGGAGCCTTGGGGCTCCTCCGTTACCGTTTAGGAGGAGACCGCCCCAGTCAAACTGCCCACCTACCACTGTTCCAGGCCCGGATCAACGGTGCCCGGTTAGGACCTTAACATAGAAAGAGTGGTATTTCAACGTCGACTCCATCCGCCCTAGCGAGCGGACTTCTCAGTCTCCCACCTATCCTACACATCCTGTGCCAAAGCCCAATAATAGGCTACAGTAAAGGTTCACGGGGTCTTTCCGTCTTGCCGCGGGTACGTGGCATCTTCACCACGACTACAGTTTCGCCGAGTCCCTCGTTGAGACAGCGCCCAAGTGGTTACGCGTTTCATGCGCGTCGGAATTTACCCGACAAGGAACTTCGCTACCTTAGGACTCTCATAGTTAGAGCCGCCATTCACCAGAGCTTCGGTTCAGAGCTTCTCCACCCTTGCGGGCGGATGACCCTTTCCCTTAACTTTCTGGCATCGAGCACGCGTCAGTCTGTATACTTTGACTTTCCGTCTTCGCACAGACTTGTGTTTTTAGTAAACAGTCCCCTGGGCCTTTTCACTGCGGGTCGCCCGAAGGCGACCACCCCTTCTCCCGAAGTTACGGGGTTAAATTGCCGAGTTCCTTAACGAGGGTTCTCTCGAGCGCCTTAGGATACTCACCGCGCCAACCTGTGTCAGTTTTAGTACGGACACCACTAGGACTGGCAAACGGGGCTTTTCTTGGAAGATAGTTACGGTTACTTACGGGCTCGAGGCCCACGCACTCGCCCTCAAGGCCTTTGCGCCTCGGATTTCCCTGAGGCAACCTCTTAGGCTTGGACAGGCCATGTCTATTAGACCTGCTAACCTTCCTATCTCCGTCCCCCCATGCTCTAGCGTCCTAGGGTGGCACAGGATTATTAACCTGTTGTCCATCGTCTACGCCTTTCGGCCTCGACTTAGGCTCCGGCTAACCCTGGGCGGATTTACCTTCCCCAGGAAACCTTAGGCTTACGGCGAGTGAGATTCTCACTCACATTATCGCTACTCGTTCCGGCATTCTCACTTCTACCTCGTCCAGGAGTCCTTTCGGTCTCCTTTCAACCTATTGTAGAACGCTCCCCTACCATCCGTCCTAAGACGGATCCGCAGCTTCGGCAGCAGGCTTTAGTCCCGTTCATTTTCGGCGCAGAAATGCTCGACTAGTAAGCTATTACGCACTTTTTAAATGATGGCTGCTTCTAAGCCAACATCCTAGCTGTCTTAGCACTCCCACTTCCTTTATCACTTAGCCTGCATTCAGGGGCCTTAGCTGGCGGTCTGGGCTGTTTCCCTCTTGACTATGAAGCTTATCCCCCACAGTCTGACTCCTGTGCTGTACAGAATGGTATTCGGAGTTTGATTGGATTTAGTAGCCTGGTGGGCCCTAATATCCATTCAGTGCTCTACCCCCATCCTTTAAAGCACAAGGCTAGCCCTAAAGCTATTTCGGGGAGAACCAGCTATCACCAACCTTGATTGGTCTTTTGCTCCTACCCTCAGCTCATCCCACCACTTTTCAACGTAGACGGGTTCGGACCTCCACGGACTTTTACATCCGCTTCATCCTGGCCAAGGGTAGATCGGTTGGTTTCGGGTCTACTGCATGCTACATTGACGCGCTTTTAACACTCGCTTTCGCTCTGGCTCCGTGCCTGAGGCACTTAACCTGCAGCATACAGTAACTCGCCGGATCATTATGCAAAAGGCACGCAGTCACACCTTCCCTTACGGGAAATGGTGCTCCTACCGCTTGTAAGTGTATAGTTTCAGGTTCTATTTCACTCCCCTAAAAGGGGTTCTTTTCATCTTTCGCTCGCGCTACTTGTGCACTATCGGTTGCCAAAAGATACTTAGCCTTAGGAGGTGGTCCTCCTGAATTCACACAGGCTTCCACGTGACCCGTGTTACTTGGGAGACTGCTAGGAGGGTCTAACCTTTCACCTACAGGACTTTCACCTTCTGTGGTCAGGCTTTCCAGCCTGTTCAGTTAGATTGGACCTTTGTAACTCCTCGGAAGGTACCTTGTTACCTTCCATGCAGTTCCCACGACCCTCAACGTGCAACGCACAAGGACTTTAGACACACATTGAGTTTGGGCTCCTCCCTTTTCGCTCGCCGCTACTCAGAGAGTCGATCTTCTTTCCTTTCCTGGAGGTACTGAGATGTTTCACTTCCCTCCGTTCCCCTCGGCATCCTATGTATTCAGATGCCGATATCCGCTTATTAAAGCGGATAGGTTTCCCCATTCGGACATCCCCGGTTTAAAGCTTGCTTGGCAGCTACCCGGAGCTTATCGCAGCCTGCCGCGTCCTTCTTCGGTCTTTGGCACCAAGACATCCACCATACACCCTTAGTAGCTTAGCTACCCAAGGAACTCTTGATGCTTTTACCCTACTGGCTATCTCATTTGTCAAAGAACTTTGTGGAGATGAGCGGAATCGAACCGCCAACCTCGGCCTTGCAAAGGCCGCGCTCTCCCAATTGAGCTACATCCCCGGAAAAGGGTAATGGGCCTAAGTGGAGTCGAACCACTGACCTTTCCCTTATCAGGGGAACGCTCTAGCCATCTGAGCTATAGGCCCAGTTATGTAGACACATAAATGGGTCTAAAGCCAAAAAACAAAGCACCATAGAGCCCGAAGAGAGAGCCGTAACTGTCCTTAGAAAGGAGGTGATCCAGCCGCAGGTTCTCCTACGGCTACCTTGTTACGACTTAGTCCTCCTCACAAGGCGTACTTTCGGCGCCTCCCTCCCTTGCGGGTTAGGCCAGCGACTTCGAGTACACCCTACTTGGGTGGCTTGACGGGCGGTGTGTACAAGGCTCGGGAACATATTCACCGCGGCGTAGCTGATCCGCGATTACTAGCGATTCCTCCTTCACGAAGGCGGGTTTCAGCCTTCGATCTGAACTGGGACCGGCTTTCTGGGTTTCGCTCCACCTTGCGGCTTCGCCTCCCTTTGTGCCGGCCATTGTAGCACGTGTGCAGCCCGGGACATAAGGGCCATGATGACTTGACGTCGTCCCCACCTTCCTCCGTCTTAACGACGGCAGTCTCTATAGAGTGCCCGGCTTTCCCGATGGCAACTAGAGATAAGGGTTTCGCTCGTTAGAGGACTTAACCCAACGCCTCACGGCACGAGCTGACGACAGCCATGCAGCACCTGTGGCGGCTTCGGACTGGATACCGGTCGTCCCCCTTTCGGGTTTCTACTACCGTCATGTCAAGCCCCGGTAAGGTTCTTCGCGTTGCATCGAATTAAGCCACATGCTCCACCGCTTGTGCGAGCCCCCGTCAATTCTTTTGAGTTTTAGCCTTGCGGCCGTACTCCCCAGGCGGGACACTTAATGCGTTAACTGCGGCAGAGAGACCTTACGACCCCTCTACTTAGTGTCCATCGTTTACGGCTAGGACTACCGGGGTATCTAATCCCGTTTGCTCCCCTAGCTTTCGCACCTCAGCGTCAGAAATGGACCAGAGAGCCGCTTTCGCCACCGGCGTTCCTTCTGATATCTACGCATTTCACCGCTCCACCAGAAGTTCCACTCTCCCCTTCCACCCTCAAGTCTTGTAGTTTCGAGCGCAGTTCTCTGTTTGAGCCAGAGGCTTTCACACCCGACTTGCAAGACCGCCTACGTGCCCTTTACGCCCAGTGATTCCGAACAACGCTTGCCATCTCTGTATTACCGCGGCTGCTGGCACAGAGTTAGCCATGACTTCCTCTGAAGCCTTCGTCAATGCAGGATGCTATTCACACCCTGCACCTTCCTAACTCCTGACAGGGGTTTACAACCCGAAGGCCTTCTTCCCCCACGCGGCGTCGCTTCGTCACCCTTTCGGGCATTGCGAAAGATCCTCGACTGCAGCCTCCCGTAGGAGTCTGGGCAGTGTCTCAGTCCCAATGTGGCCGACCACCCTCTCAGGCCGGCTACCCGTCATCGCCTTGGTGAGCCATTATCTCACCAACTAGCTGATAGGGCATAGACCCCTCTTCCGGCATCAGTGCCTTCGCACTAGCCTTTGACTGCATGACCATGCAGCCTGCAGTTTTATGGGGTATTAGCGGCCCTTTCGGTAAAGCCCTTTCGGGCGCCGTTGTCCCCCTCCGGGAGGCAGGTTATCTATGCATTACTCACCCTTTCGCCGCTCGACTCTCCAACCTTTCGGTCGGAGTCCTCGCTCGACTTGCATGCCTAATCCACGCCGCCAGCGTTCGTTCTGAGCCAAGATCAAACCCTCCAATAAAATAATGGAAGTTTCCTTAGTCCACTTTACAGCAGACTTGTTCGAATCACGACAAGGCTATTCTCTTGGGCTCTATGATTACTTTTCAAAGAACAAGATGTATGAGAACCTTTATTGTCGGTTCTCAATATCATATTATATGCAAACTGGTGATATTGTCAACAGTGTAAACTAGTTTTTTTATAATAATGTGTAACTATATATCGGTGTGTCAGTTACAGATACACTAAACTTACTCACCGTTAAAATTTTCTTCTTTGTAGCAACCAATCTTCATGTACCGACTATTGCGGAGACTAAGGAGGTGATCCTTAGGAATGGTGCTTAACTCTTCCAGATATTTTAGAATAAATGTCTTCAGGGTACTGGCAGACTTGGGGGGGTTTAAATGGGCACCTCCTTTTGGTTCTGGAATAATCTCCTCTACCAAGCCTTGCTCCAGTAAATCCTTGGCTGTCAATTTTAATGCACTAGCTGCCTCAGGGGCATTTTCGGCATCTTTCCATAGTATAGCGGCACATCCTTCCGGCGAGATAACTGAGCAATAGGCATATTCCATAATAGAAAATTTATCACATACCCCTATACCCAGGGCGCCTCCACTGCCCCCCTCGCCGATTACTATACTCACTATTGGTGTTGTTAATCTTAGCATTTGCAATATGTTTTCCGCTATAGCGTAGGCCTGACCTCTTTCCTCTGCACCAATGTCTGGGTTGGCACCTGGAGTATCTATTAGGGTAACCACGGGGAGACCCAGCCTCTCCGCCAGCTTCATCTTTTGTAGCGCCTTTCTGTAGCCTTCAGGGTTTGACATCCCAAAGTTGCATAAAAGCCTCTCTTTGGTGTTTTTACCCTTTTGTTGTCCTATGAGCATGAATCTGCGGTTTTCAATACGGGCAAAGCCTGTTATCGTTGACCTATCGTCCCCAAAGAGCCTATCCCCATGGAGCTCTATGAAATCGTCAAGCATAAGGGTAACGTAATCCGAAGTTAAGGGCCTTAAGGGATGCCTGGCCAATTTTACTATGTCATAAGGACTAAGGGAGTTTACGGGTACTTCCCCTGAAGGGACCTCCGTTACTGGAGCTATCACACCTGCGTTGGAAAGACCTCTCTGCGCTACTTGTAAAATAGAGTTGTTATCCTGAACCTCCAATGTTTTTCTCCATATAGGACTTTAAAAATACCTTAGAATTATGATTCTAGCTTTTGCTGTTGTCAATACAAATTTTTATCTTGAACTTCTTAAGAGCGTTCAGACGAAATATAAGAGCGTGTTACAGGGCATAAACTAGGTCACTATGCAGTTTAATGAAGAGGGCTAGGTATTAGATTCTAAAGTTATACGGAATGCTTTTTTCGCCTGAGGGTGAAGAGATGTAGTGACAGGGCTTTAGTCCGCTTGAGGCGGATCCAAGGACAGACCTGAAGGTCTGTCCCTACGTAAATAAATTCTGACGGTGAAGAGCGCATGAAGAGAGTTTTGCAACCGTTCAAAGGCTTAGCTGCCTAAAAATAAATTGTATACCGCAGCCGCAGGCTTTAGCCTGCGTGGTCGTTAAAGGTTCTCTAAACGCAAAAAGTTCATTAAAATAAACCCTCTAGGCTTTCCCTCCTTTCTATTTCCCGTCTCCATCTAATAGCTCACAATCTTTTATCTGTTTCTGCTTGACTTAAAAGGTAGAGACCGTATAATGCCGTTTTGTGGTGGCCAAGACACTTCCTTGAAGGCAAGTTGTGACAAAATTTTTACCCGCCCTGATACCGCTCCTGCTTCTTTTTCTTGGCTGCGCAAACAACCAGTACAGAGAACTCAGCGCCCTCAACAACGACCCTTTTTACCAACCAGAAATGGAGAAAAGTGACCTATATCAGAAGAAACTTCTTGACCGTATTTATCAGCTTGACCCTGGTCAGCGCTTTCTTCAATACTCTCCCTCTTTTCTAATAAATCCTCCCAAAAAAATGGCCCTTTTGCCCTTTGAAAATCTACAAGGTGGAAATTTCACATTGAACGGAGAACCCTTTACTGAACGAAAAGGGGAGGAAAAGGAGGCCTGGAGCTGGACCTACTCCAATAGATTGCGAAAGTTCTTCTTTGCTCATCTTTCGCTTAGAGAATTTGAGATCCAGGATTTAGTAGAAACCGATGCGATATTACAGGAACTGGGTATTAACTGTCCTGAAAAGCTTTACAAGTGTGACCCAAAAGATTTAGGAAAGGCCCTGGGGGTAGATGCAGTTATCTATGGAAAGGTTACACACTACGGATCCCATTATTATTTGCTCTTTGAACAGGTGGTAGTGGGACTTTATGCTAGATGTGTTTCCACGCATAATGGTAGCACTCTCTTTGAGGTAGCAGAGGTAAGGAGGGATAATAATATCCGGATTGCTACAAACCCTATAGACTTAGCGGCCGGCGCTATACAGAACATAATAGCATTAAGGGATCTTTATGTGGCCAAGGCCGGTGATGAGGCATGTAGAGAAATGGTGGCTAGAATTCCAGTAGTTAAATCGCTAGAGGAAGAGAAAAAAAATACGCTGAAGGCTCATGTGGCTTCCAACCAAGAGATACAAAAACTAAGAGCGCGGCTCAATGGCAAAAATGGACCGCACGAGGAACAAATTTACATCACCGATGGTGGGGGTGTATCCGCCTCAGATGGACTTCCCATAAGCCAGGCAAATAATACCTCTCACAGAATTCACACGGTTAAAAGAGGCGATACCCTCTCCCAGTTAGCCAGGAAGTATTACAATGACAATTCGCGGTGGAAGACTATACTCGAGGCTAATTCTGTAACCCTAAAAGATAAAGACCACTTAGTTCCGGGACAGACGTTGGTAATACCTTAATGGCCCTTTAAATTTTGACCTGCCTTTGCTAAAATTTGATAATCATTTTATATTCGCAGGCTAAAGTTCGCCAAAGGCGAATCTGCCTATGGCACGACCTGCGGCTACGTTATAATTTTTACACGAGAGCCTAGTGTGGTTTTAGTAATAGATAATTACGATTCCTTTACATACAACCTTGTTCAGTGCATTGGGGAACTGGGCAGGGAAGTAGAGGTCGCAAGAAACGATAAAATTACCCTGAAGGAGATTGCAGATAAGGCTCCTGAGCACATTATTATCTCTCCTGGCCCATGTACCCCGAGAGAGAGCGGCATCTCGAACGAGGTCATTAAGCATTTTATGGGTAAGATACCGATCCTGGGGGTATGCCTGGGGCACCAGTGCATTGCCCATGTCCTTGGGGGAGAAGTAGTCAGGGCCGGAAGGCTCATGCACGGAAAGACTTCCATGATA
>JAHFOV010000048.1:2310-19113 GCA_023261505.1 Planctomycetota bacterium | reverse complement strand
GGAAGCGACCGTAATGAAACAGGTTTTGACGAAAGCCACGTTGTCCAATTTGTGGATATTGTGATGGGTACTCTTGGGCACATTTACGATCGTGAGACCGGTAAAAGGGGGAAAGATAATTGCGCAAGTGTAATGTTACAGTACGGATTACCCAAGAAGCTAATGGCGATAAATCCAAATAGTAGGTATTACAAACGATTTGCTGTTAGTTTCTTCCCAAAGGCAAAGTTATCAAAGGATGAGATTTTAAACAGACACAAAAATTACTACCATAATCATTTTTATAGTGAGCGTGAGATAAAATTTGGCACACAAAACCAACTTTTGCTAGAAATGTAGCGTGCGACCTTATTCCCTTCGGTCATACTGCGTTGTGTCGCACGGTGCTGGGAGCACACCCGAAGCCGTGCGAGATGAACTCGCACGCTACATGAGATTCTTCGCTCCGCTCAGAATGACAAGAAGGGTCACTCAAAATGACAGGAACAACACTCTGATTGGTTAACCCAGGCAAGGGACATCCGAAATTTGTTGACAATGGGTTGTTTATGGCTATAATTTATAGAAGTTCTATAGACTTTTTATAAAAGTATATATGAAGCTCTCTAAAAAGAGTGATTATGCCTTAAGGGCGCTTATTTATTTGGCCCTTAACCACCCCAACGATTCAGCGCAGATAAAGGAAATCTCCGCCAGGGAGAAACTGCCGACTAAATTCCTTGAAAATATCCTGCTTACCCTGAGAAAGGCCGGTATCCTGTACAGCAAGATGGGGCTAAAAGGGGGTTATGCGCTGGCAAGGCCCCCTGAAAAGATTACCATGGGCGAGGTTATAAGGGCATTGGACGGCACGCTGGCCCCGATGAGTTGCGTCAGCCTTTTAGAGTATGAGCGGTGCGCTGAAGAGACTACCTGCGCCATTAAGAGTGTTATGGAGGACGTCCGCAATGCTATCACAAGGGTGCTGGATGAGACTACCCTGGCCGACCTATGTAAAAGGGTAAGGAAAGTACCAGGGCCTGGTACCCTGGTTTCTTGTACTTCTGTTAATGACCCACCTGAAGTCTAACCCTCCGTAAATTTTTAACCTACCAGCCAGGTTAGACGGCCTATATTTAGCTTTTACAATCCACGGAAGGTAAAGGCCACATATCTCATACAAAGGAATCAATTTATTCGAACCTAATCCATTGATCCGGCACCTCGAGCCACTTCATAGTAGCTACTCGTAAGAAGAGGTTACCACCCTCCTTTTTGGTCTCAAAAACACCGTCCATGAGGTACTTAATGTTGTTAACGAGTCTTTCTTCAACCACGCCTTCTTCCAGAGTGAGAATGGTAGTAACACCCCCATGGGTAGTAGAGGCCCTGATAAGGTTGGCAAGGAAGCCCTGTAAGACGGGCAGTTCAAAATGGGCAAAGAGGGAGGAGATAGAATCAATCACCCTCCTTCCCCCTCTTTTGGCTATGGGGTTTTGTCCAAGCTCCAGGCCGGCATCTGCAATAGCCCTGGCCAGATAATTAATCTCCTGAAAGCTTTCCAGTGTTTGTCCTGAAGGTGCCTTTTTTAGCCCTGTAGCCCATGAACTGGCGTCTACCATTAACAGGAGCTTGTTGGTCTCATAAAATTCCAGAGGAGGTCTGCCCAGGAGGTTGTTCAACTTTTCTTTTACAAGTGTGAGGTTGTCGTCCATCGCCACAAAAAGGGAAGGCTCATAACCCTTTACCCCTTCCGCAATAAAGCTTCTACATAAGAATGATTTGCCAGAACCCATAGGCCCAATAAGAAGGATGTTGGAACTTATTGGTAAACCTCCTCCAAGTAGGGCGTCTATCTTCTTTAATCCAGTGGAAATACGCCCCTTAGGTATTTCCACCGGGGCCTCCCAGGGTGGGGCCTTTGCCTGAGCGGCCCTGGTGGTTCTTTCCAACAACCTATCCACACGTTCCTTTAGTTCGGATGGTGAGAAGGGCTTTACTATGAAGTCATCTGCACCCATACGAAAGCCCTGAAGCTTGTCCTCATCCCTGCCCAGGGCAGTCAGCATTACAATAGGCACGTCACAAAGCTGAGAATGGAACCTGAGTTCATTACATAACTCAAAGCCATTTTTCTTTGGCATCATCACATCGGTGATGACCAGGTCTGGCCTGGTCACAAATGCCTTTTTGAGCGCTTCCTCCCCGTCCTTAGCCAGGATGACAAGATACTTCTTGCTCAGACAGTTCTCTAAAAGGCTCAGTATAGAAGGGTCGTCATCCACCACAAGGATTTTTCTAGGCATAGTTTCTTTACTGGTTAAGTTTTAGTCTCATCCAGGATTGAATTTACTCGATTCAATAAATCCGTAGGGTTAAATGGTTTAAGTATATGTTCCAGGGCTCCTAAAGCAAGACATCTATCTATCTCGTCCTTCTGTCCCCTGGAACTCAGAATTATTACTGGAATATCTTTCAGGGTTGGATTACGCTTTACCTGTTCCAGCACCTGGTAACCACTTATATCTGGAAGCATGAGGTCCAAGAGGATGAGGCAAGGCCTATTGTTGGAAAGCCATGTGAGGGCGTCATTACCTCTATCTTTATGAACTACCTCTATACCATTCTTTTCCAGCTTAAACTCCACTAGCCTGGCGATATCTAGCTCATCCTCCACCAGGAGCACTTGTTTTTTCTTTGTTATCTCTGTCATGTTATCAACCTTTTAACTCAGGATAGCTTTCTCGTAAAGAGGAAGGAGGATGGTAAAAGTAGTACCTTCCCCTAATTTGCTTTTAACTTTTATCTCTCCGCCCAATCTATCCACAATAGCCTTCACAATAGAAAGTCCCAGTCCTGTACCACCAACTTCGCGTGACCGGGAAGTATCGGCCCTGAAGAATTTCTCAAAGAGTCGCCGCTGGTCTTCCTCACCGATGCCAATGCCACTATCTTCCACCTCCACACGTACGAAGCGATTTTCTAGCCTTGCCCATACCCCAATGCAACCGGCAGGTCTGTTGTATTTGATAGCGTTACTTACCAGATTGGCCAGTGCTTGCTCTATTCGCTCTCTATCCCCCTCCACTATTATGGTTTCCTTTTCAAATTTGGTGTTCAGGTGAATCCCCTTCTTTTCTATCTCCTTTTGGAATGTACGAATGACCTGATGGATTATTTGTGTTACGTTCACTGGTTCTTTCTTGAAAGCAATTTTCTCTGATTCTATCCTTTCCACATCCAGCAGGTCATTAATAAGCTGGGCAAGCCTGTTACTGCTCTGGGCCACTATCTGAAGGAATTCTTTTTGAGTGTCATTTACTGGCCCAGTATCCCCCTCCAGTATAAGGTCCACATACCCCTTTATTGAGGTTAGGGGGGTACGCAGTTCGTGGGAGACGGTGGAGATAAATTCTGTCTTCATACGGTCTATCTCCGCCTCTTTTGAGATATCCTCCATGGTACATACAATACCTATAGGATTTCCATCAAAGGCATTTAAGGGGGCCTCCGTGTAAGAAACGTCTATCTTTTTATCTTCCCTGTCCCTTATTACTGCCTTACCTATCCAAGTATAAGGTTCCTCTATCTTGAATCCTTTAGTCCCTATCGCCAGGGACAGCAGGACATCGTAGTTCGCTCCTGGGGCCTCGTCCTGTTTCCATCCAGTTAGACTCTCAAAGGCCGAATTTATTGAGACAATGTTTCTTTTCATATCGAGAGTAGCAATAGGCACCCTTACACTCCTCATGATAGTCTGAAATCTTGCGTTGGAAGCAGCCAACTCCTCGTTAGTCTGCTGGAGGGTATTGATAAGCTTGAGAGTCTGTCTCATATCTCTAGCAATACCTACCATACCTATTGGCTGTCCATTGTCATCCTTTAGGACAGAACCCGTAAAAAGAACCGGAATGGTTTCTTTTTTTTTGGTCAAAAATTCGGCATTGTAATCAGGGATAAAGCCTTCCCCATTCAGGAGTTTTTTCAGGTTATCTTCTCGAAAGAGTGCTTCTTCCTTTGGTATTAAGATACTCACGGGTTTTCCAAGTAGTTCTTCCCTCTTGTAACCCAGTAGAGATTCCAGTTGGGGGTTAACGTCTCTTATATTCCACTTCATATCAGTAACCAATAATGAGTTTCTCATGCTCCTGATGATGCCCTCTGTAAATTTCTTTGCGAGGGCTAGTTGCTGGGTCCTCTCCAATAGGTAGGCCTCGTACTCTAGCTCATACACCTCAGCCATATACTGGTAATCAAAAATTAACATTTTCTCCACAGCCCCCAAGGTCTTGATTAGTCTACCTTCATCCTGGCTATAATACTGCTTGAGAACATCTTGCAGGAGGTTGTGGAGGATATTCAAGGCCCCCAGATACCACCTTGGGGCAAGCCCCAGCTTAAAATGTACCATACCGGTCTTTATTCGCTTCCTTACATAAGAAGGCCCATAATCCCCAGAGAACAATTGAAGTATATATTGAGGGACGGCCTTTCTGAAGTTCTCTGCCTTTTGTTCCTCTTTTAATATTCGTTTTGTTTCTTCAAACCGTATCAAGTGAGACCAGAAGCCCTCCACAAGTCTTTCCATGTTTTTCTCAACGGGGGGTTTTGCCTCCTTCAAGAGGGACTCATCTTCATCGGAAATCCCAGAGTAATCTTTTCGGAGCTGGATGTCCTTCGGGTCGCTGAGATCGGGGTATTTTTCCTCCATGTTGGCTCTTCCTCTTAATGGAACTACCATAAGAACTAATTACTATTATATAAAGGCATGCTTTAGTTCCCAAAAAAGCTTTCTATAAAAAAATTATACAACATAATACCTAACTTAGCTATAAAACCGTATGCCTTTAACCAATCCCTAATTTCCCAGCGTTAGGCTTTTTCTTGTAAATTCAGTACCAGTACTCGGGGCTCGGTCATTTCCTCAATGGCGTATTTTATCCCTTCTCGCCCAAGCCCTGAATCTTTTACCCCACCGTAGGGCATATGGTCAGCCCTAAAGGTTGGCACATCGTTAATTATAACGCTGCCTACCTCTAAAGTTTTATAGACGAGAAATACCTTTTGAAGGTCTCGGGTAAAGACTCCTGCTTGCAGACCGTAACGACTGCGGTTAACCTCCTCAAGGGCTTGCTCAAAGGAGTCAAAAGGAGATACAGTTACTAATGGGCCAAACACCTCCTCGCAAAAGACCTTCATCTCAGGCCTAACATTCACCATGACGGTAGGCTCAAAGAATTTTCCATTGAGTCTGCCGCCTGTCAGAGCAGTTGCCCCCTGAGAGAGGGCCTCTTTCACCCATGCCTCAAGCCGCTCCCCTGCCTCCCTGGAGATAAGAGGACCAATCCTGGTTTCCTCTTTCATAGGGTCACCCATCTCCAGGGCCTTGACCCTTTCTACAAACATGGAGAGAAATAGGTCATAAATACTCTTATGGACAAATAGCCTCTGCAGTGATATACATGTCTGGCCGCTGTAAACATAACCCCCATGTACGCATCGCTGTACAGCATATTCCAGGTCTGTCCCCGCGTCTAAAATGGCCCCAGCATTTCCCCCCAATTCCAGCACAACCCGCTTCTTCCCGGCCATGCCCTTAAGGCGCCAGCCTACTTCTGCGCTTCCAGTAAAGGTAAATAACTTGAGCCTATCGTCTTTAATCATCCTTTCTGCCTGTGTCCCAGAACAGGGCAAGACGCTCAAAGCCCCTGCAGGTATCCCTGATCCGCCTGAGGCGGATTGAACTATCTCTGCCAGGATAAGGGCAGTCAGTGGTGTAACGGAGGCAGGTTTTATAATTGTTGGGTTTCCCGCTGCCAGAGCAGGGGCCAGTTTGTGACAAACAAGGTTCAAGGGGAAATTAAATGGCGTAATCCCTAAGACAGGCCCCACAGGGAATCGCCTCGTAATTGCGATGCGCCCCCTGGCTCCCTCCAGTAGGTCCAGGGGAATTAGCTCGCCACCCATCCGCCTGCATTCCTCCACGGCAAGTTGAAAGAGATGGATGGCCCTCTCTACTTCAATCCTAGAATCTGTGATGGGCTTACCTGCCTCCAGGGTGATAGTCCTGGCCAGTTCTTCCTTCCGTTCCATAATGCCACTTCTTATACGAGAAAGAATCTCGGCCCTTTTATAGGTGGGTTGCGAGGCCATCTCTTTTGCTGCAGACACAGCACCAGAAAGGGCCTCCTCGATGTCTTTCTCAGTTGGCCTGAAGGTAACACCCACTACCTCCCCATTGTAAGGGTTCTTTACCTCAAAGGGCTCGCTTGATTCCCCCCACTGCCCGGCCATCAGAAACTTATACCTTTTTACATCCATCTGCCTCTCCTTCAACAGGCCCAGGACAAGTTTGTTACTAAATCAAGGACAATATAGCATGAGATGGCTAAAAGTAAATGTCCCAGTTTCTTAAGATTTACAGTTTTCCACCACTGTGTAAAAAGAAGTAAAGGCGGAGAGCCTCGCTAAATGTTTTACAAAGACTAAAAAACTTTTTTCTTGACATTCCAGTATACTGGAATGTTTATACTTAAGATGGAGATAAAGGATATGGAGAGAAATGGATATTTGATTGGTGAAGTTAGTAAGGAGAGCGGTGTTCCTAAGAAGACCGTGCGGTATTACGAGGAGATTGGGCTGCTGTCTCCTCCCGTCAGGACCGAGGGCAATTACCGTTTGTATAGTCGTGAGACCGTTGAAAAACTCAAATTCATTAAAAAGGCTAAGGCGCTGGGTCTCACCCTTAAAGAAATTAAAGGGATTATTCGGTGTAGTAGGGCAGGACTTGAACCTTGTTGTAAGCTTGTAAGGGAACTTTTTACAAAAAAGATAAGGCTTTTAGAAGCAAATATAAAAGAGATGCAGAGGATGCGCAAGGAACTCAAGACCCTTCTCTCTCAGTGGATTCCTTTAGAGAAGGCGAAGAAGGGTTCATTCGCTGTCTGTCCCCAGATTGAAAGTAGCCGCAGGCTTCAGCCTGCGAAAATAACTCCGTTTGAAAAGAAACCTAGAGGTAAGAGAGAAAGGAGGTGAAAAACGATGAAGGCTAAAAAGAGGCTAACCCTTTGCCCAGCCTGCGAGGCCTGCCCTGAGGTGGCCATCTATGATGGCGAGCTACACATCGGGGAGGCAGGCAACCTTGTAAGGCTCAGCAGGTCAGAATGGAACTCCCCTGTAGAGAAGATCAAAAAGGGAGAGCTGGATGTTATACCTGAGTAAACTTGCAGGTTGTGCAGAGAAAAATGTAGGGGTTTGATTAATCAAACCCCTACATTCCTGCTTTCTGTCATCTATTTGTTGTGGAGAGAGAAACAATGAAGAGACCAAAAATTCAGCTACTACATACAAAGTCATGTCATAGCTACAAAGAAGCCCTGGTAGAAATACGCAGGGCGCTAAAAGAGCTGGGCCTCAGGGCAGAAGTGGAAGTAACCATGGTGAACAGCCAGGAGAAGGCCCAGGCCTATAAGTTTCTGGGGTCTCCAACCATAAAGATTGATGGAATTGACCTTGAGCCAGAGCTAGAGGCCACGGGAAATTTCAGTTTGAGTGCATGTAGAACGTATCTCCACGAGGGGTCACTTTATCACTATCCACCAAAGGAGATGGTCTTAAAAGCCTTGGAATCCGTAAGAATTTGATAATGAAGGAGGTATGAAATTCCATGAAGGAAAAATTTTTCGCAGGTGGGAGCATACTCACGGCCGTCCTTGCTTCTTCCTGCTGTATTGGCCCTCTAGTACTGGCGGCTATTGGCGTTGGCGGGGCCAGTTTCTTCGTACCCATAGCCAAATATGAACCCATTTTCATAGGGATTACCTTTGCTTTCATTGGGGTATCTTATTACTTCACTTATGGCAGAAAGACGGCATGCTGTCCAGGTGAGTCGGCAAAGAGGCGACTTTGGACTCAAGAGGTCCCCCTGTGGGTGATAACAGCTTTGGCCGTAGGTCTGACGGCCTTTACTTATACTAAAGAGTATATAGGAGGTAAGGATGGGAAGGCAACTTTATTGGTATCAAAGAGTGATTATAAAATCGTCACCTTCCTTGTAGAGGGCGTTACCTGCGCAGGCTGTGCTGAGACGATAAGGTCTGCCGTTTCTAAAGTCAGTGGTGTGAAGGCGGTTAACGTTGACGTTAAGAACGGTGAAGTGGCGGTGGGGTTTAAAAAAGACCTTAATTTTATTCCAATACAAGAGGTATTAGATGCCCTTAAAAAGAAGGGTTACAATAGTTCTCTTATAGGTGGATAGGCGCTGCTAGTATCGAAGGAAAGAAGATTTTCTCATTTTATTTAATGAGCTTCTTTCGTACTAAACTCAAGGTCTTTTCTGCCAGGGCCAAGGCATCTGTGGCTGCCTTTTTATTGAACACTTTGGCGGGGATGCTTGCGGGGAGTCCATTGGGATACCTGGTAGGGATATAATAATTGTCCAGGATAGAAACCTCTCCTCCTAAACGCTTGAAGGCCGGGTCTAACTCCGCCGCCCACTGGCAGAGTTCTTCTACGGAATGGCCTACTACAAGTTCCTCTCCTTGAGAGTAAAGATAGGCTTTGAGTGCCTTTTCGGCTATCTGCTGGGCCATAAAGCAAACCAGATAGAATTTGCCCCCAGCTAGAAGGTATTTAGCGCTGGAGAGGTCTTCCTCGGCCGGCCCTAGCCATCCGCCTCAGGCGGACTTCCTTCCTCCCCAGGTGGTCTTTTCATAGATTATTTTGCCGGTCTTTACGGCGTTTTTTACGAAGCTGTTTGTTTGGCTTAACTGATAGAATTCTTCAGGAGTATAAAAGAGTATGTCAGCGGCCAGAGGTCTTAACTTTAAGTACATATCCCTTGACCTTTCTATAAAAGACTTTTCTGAAGGCATTACTACTATCAAATCCAGGTCGCTAGTCAGTCCAAATTCACCTCTACAGGCCGACCCAAAAAGGATTATCTTTTCTGCCCCGCTCTTAATTAATTCCTTAGTAAGCCTTTTTAACTCTTTCCGAAGAGTTTTTGCCCTGGAGGCCCTTCTTTGCCTAATGAGTTCTCTAATGGGTGGCATCGCCTGTCGCCATGTCATTGCAAGCGAAGGGAAGCAATCCCATTATGCTTCAAAAGAATGCTATGGGATTGCTTCGTCGCTCCGCTCCTCGCAATGACTGACCGTAACTTATTCCTTTTCAGCAGAAACCTTTGCCGCCGCTGTCTCACTTAGCAGGCCATATTTCCTTATATTTTCATCGGCTATCTGCTGTATCTTTTTAATCTCCTCTTCTCCGCCGGACTTCTTGAAGAGGTGGGCAAAGCGGCCCTGGAGCTTCAGATACTCTGTGACGGGTTTAGGACTCGAAATCTTTCTTACCTTAGTAACCACACCGTTCTCCATCTCAAAGATGGGGTACAGGCCAGTCTCCACTGCCAGTTTAGCAACCTTTATGGTGAGGGCCGGGTCGCTCTTCCAGCCCAAAGGACAAGGCACATGCACCTGTAAATATTTTGGTCCTACAATATTTAGCGCCTTTTTAACCTTGGCCTGCAAATCTTTTGGATAGGCCACACTGGCAGTAGCAATGTAGGGCGCCCCGTGGGCTGCGGCTATGGCAGGCATATCTTTCTTCCTGTAGCGGTTACCCCAAGAGGCCCTGCCAAAAGGACTGGTGCGGGTGTCACTATCGTAAGGGGTAAGGCCACTCCTCTGAACCCCAGTGTTCATATAGGCCTCGTTATCGTAACAAACGTAAAGGACGTCATGCCCCCTCTCTAACATCCCGCTGAGGCACTGCAGGCCTATGTCGGCCGTCCCTCCATCACCTCCTTGGGCAATTACCTTAGCTTCCTCCTGTCGCCCCATGGCCCTGAGGGCCACCTCGATGCCGGAGGCCACTGCCGCAGAGTTTTCAAAGAGGGAGTGAATAAAAGGCACTGCCCAGGCCGATTGAGGCCAACGGGAAGAAAATACCTCCAGGCAACCTGTGGCATCTGTGGTAATTATATTTGGACCCGCTGCATCCACCACCAACCTTGCCCCCAGGGCTTCCCCGCACCCGTAGCAAGCCGTGTGACCAGCAAGGAATAGATGTTTTTCCATCGTTCATCCTCCATGTCATTGCGAGCGAAGCGAAGCAATCTCACAGTTACAAAAGAGATTGCTTCGGGGGTTTCGCCCCCCTCGCAATGACCCGAAAAACTTTAACTTAAAAGGGCCTCCTTTAGGTCCACAAAACGGTCCTCTCTACCTACTGCCCTTCTATCCTTTACGATATTTAAAATGGTCTCTATATTCATCTCCCTACCCCCCAAGCCTACGATATGTCCTTTGATTTCGGGCGCTCTTTCCATCCCCTGGAAGGCAGCACGAACCTCAGTAGTTAATACTCCTCCAGAACTAGGAGAAAAGGCCCTATCTAATACGAGTACCTCTTTCGCACCAACCAGGGCCCTATTTATTGCCTCCCTGGGGAAGGGGCGGAAACACCTTACTTTGAGCAGCCCCACCTTTGTCCCTTCTGCCCTCAGTAGGTCTATGGCCTCTTTAATGGTGCTTATTACCGAACCCATGGCCACCAGGACTATCTCGGCGTCTTCAATAAAGTAGGTGTCAATGAGGGCACCCTGGAATCTTCCAAAACGTTTCTTAAACTCCTGGGCTACCTCTTCAATTATCTTTGCTGAGCCCCGCAGGGCACGGTCAAGCTGGCAACGTGACTCCATGTAAGACTCTGGCCCCAGCATGGCGCCAAAGGTTATGGGGTTCTTGGGGGTTAGATAGTATTGGGGTTGATAGGGGGGTAAGAAGGCATCGGCCTCCTCTTGCTCTATCAGGTCCACCGGCTCATAGGCATGGGTAAGGATAAAGCCGTCCATACATGCCATCACAGGCAGGATCACTTCTGGATGTTCCGCGATGCGGAAGGCCTGGATTTGCAGGTCGCTGGCCTCCTGGATGTCTTCTGCGTAAAGCTGAATCCAGCCGGCATCCCTGACAGAGATAGAGTCTTGCTGGTCATTCCAGATATTTATAGGAGAAGAAACGGCCCGGTTGGCACAGGTCATCACCACTGGTAGTCTCATACCGGATATGCTAAAGAGCACCTCTGTCATAAGGAGGAGTCCCTGTGAGGAAGTGGCCGTGTAAGTGCGGGCCCCTGTGGCGCTTGCGCCAAGTACCACTGAGGCGGCGGCAAATTCGCTCTCTACCGTTACATATTCTGCCTTTAGTTCCCCATTGGCTACCATCTGGGCGAGTTCCTCAGAAATATGAGTTTGTGGAGTGATAGGGTAAGCGGCAATCACATTGGGCCGGCAGAGTTTAATGACCTCTGCCACAGCCTTAGAGCCTTCCATAAAAGTCCTGACCATTTACTTCTCCTCCATTATCATCTCTATATCATCCACTGGGCACTCCTCTGCACACATTCCGCACCCTTTGCAGTAATTGGCATTAAAGGTAAACTTCTTTTCGCTCACCCTGTAGACACAGCCTTCAGGGCATACGATGGTGCACATCTTACAATCTATGCAGGCCTTCTGTAGATAAACAGGTCTAAAGTTGCGCCATGTACCTGTATTGTTAGCAAGGCTGGTAGCCGGTTGGGCAAGCCCGCCTAGAATAACCTTCATCTCTTCATCTCCTTAATAAAATTGTATCCTTTCGTGGCAGCCTTTAGGTTTTTTTCTGCCAGTTCCTTTGGAAAACGATGTTCCAGGGCGCTGCGTATACCTTCAAGGCTAATGGCCCCTGAGGCGGCAGCAAAGGCGCCCAGGATGGTGGTGTTAACGATAGGTCTACCCAGTACCTCCATCGCCAGTTCTGCTGCGGGAATGGTAAAGAGCCTGGAATTAAGGTTTAGACTCAGGGCATCGGCCGATTTCTTTGTGTTTACCAGGACAACACCTCCCGGTTTGAGTCCTTCCAGTACAGGCTCTGTGTTCAGCAGGGTGGGGTCTTGTATTATCACAAAGTCAGGGTTATAGATAGGCGTCCTTATTCGGATAGGGTGGTCGTCTATCCTTACATAGGTGGTAACAGCCGAGCCCATCCTTTCTGAACCAAAAGACGGGTAGACCTGGGCATATTTACCATCACTAAAGGCCGCAAAGCCAAGGAGTTCGCCCGAGGTGACAATGCCCTGGCCTCCACGGCCATGAATCCTTATTTCAATCATATATTTTCTAACCCCTTTGCGGTTTTTGGAAACTCAGATGAGAAAATTAAACCACTTCTAAAGGAGATTAAGAATAAATCCATATTATAACATTTTTATCACTTTAGCAAACACAAATTCTTGGCGCTTTATTTGGTGTACGTAAGGACAGACCTTTAGGTCTGTCCATTTTATTAGAGCCGCCTCATACCTACTAAAGCCCCCCTGTCCCTACGTTTTTTTCCCCAGCAACTCCATGCAGGCTAGGGCCATAATCTCTACAAAATCTGCAAGCTGTTGAACCTCAATGGATTCGTTAGCCACATGGGCCTCTTTTTCACTTCCCGGTCCAAATCCCACGGCAGTGATTCCCTTTTTAAGGAGTTGCTTGGTGACAGTGGCACCAGATAGGCCTATTATCTCTGGTCTTGTCCCTAAAACGGTTTCTGTATGTCTTTGGAGAAGGCCTACTAGGGGATTATGCTCATCTACATAGGAAGGCTCCAGGTGGGAAGCTACTTCCAGTTCAAAGTGGGCCTGAGGATTTTTCTTCTCCACCCTCTGGATAATACCCCTGACCCTTTCCAGTATCTCCTCTTTTGACTCTCCAGGGAGGTATCGTATATCAATACCGGCCTTACACTTGCCTGGGACGATGTTCCTTGCCGCACCACCCTGTATGGTCCCTAAATTCAAGGTAGGGGGCGTAAAGAGGCGGTGAGAAGTGCATTTGAAAGGAAGGGGCTTAAGTTCCTGTAAAAGGTCTGTCATATTCCAAATGGCGTTAATGCCTTCCTCGGGCCTGGAGCCATGCGCCTGTTTGCCGTGGGAGGTGATTTCCAGGAAGAGGGCACCCTTTTCAGCCACATCTATCTTCCTCATCCCGTAGGAGACATCGGGTATAATGGCGTAGTCAGCCTTAAGATTACACTCCTCAAGCAGGTATTCAAGGCCTAGCCTTGAGCTCCTCTCCTCGTCAGCCGCCCCTACTACGATGAACTCCCCCTGTAGTTGAGATTCATTTTCTTTAAGAAATCGTGCCAGTACCATACAGGCAGCCATCTGTCCCTTATTGTCTGTAGCCCCCCGGCCATATATTCGCCCGTTTTTCACAAAGGGGTCAAAAGGGTCTTTTTCCCAACCATCTCCTGCCGGTACGACATCGAGGTGGCATGCCGTAAGGAGAGAGGTAACCTTAGGCTGAGCGTGTGGGCCTATCCAGGCTACTATATTCGTCCTCTCTGGTTCTTTCTCGTAAAGGGTATATGGGATGTGTAAGCTTTTAAAATAGTCTTCCACTACCCTTGCAGCCAGGGATTCTCTACCAGGTGGGTTTTCAGTTCTTGCGCGTATTAGCTGGCAGGTGAGATCTAGAAGTTCCCCCCAGTGGGCCTTTACAAACTCTTTAACCTTCTTCTGCATGTCCTAGCGTCTCACCTTCTACAGAGATGATTACAGGTGGAGTGGAGCCCTTAGCCCTAAGACGTTTATCGTAGAGGCTTGCCCCCAAAAGGCTGATTGAGAAAGATAACAGTCCGAATAATCCCATCCTTAAATTAGCCGCCTCAGGTAAAATAAAGGTTATTTTCTCCCCAACAATACAGCCGAAGAAAAAAGCCAAAAGTGGCAACAGTAAAAGGAGGATAATACCCTTATATGTGGATGGGGTATCAATTCTGAGGGTTACCTTATTGCCTGCAGATATACCTGGTACAGCCCGTACTTCTAAAAGTTTTTTAATATCTCCTGCGGAGATACAAACACCACATCTGGCACAGGCCTCTGCCGCAGTCTTATTTATCTCTATCTTGGCCTTACCATTATGGACGGATACAACTGTTCCTTCTTCCAGTATCACGAAACAACACCTCAGCTTACCCCATTTGATGCGTCTGGTTTAAAGGAGGCTGGATAAAAAGGTTAAAAGGGTTAAGTCCCCATGGCCTGAGGGGCACTAGGTGCGCTGGGGGTACTGCTAACGCGCTCCCTCATAAGTTTACCTACCTTGAAGACAACTACACTTTTAGCTGGTACAAAGGCTTCTGCCCCAGTCCTCGGGTTTCTTGCCTTCCTGGCGGCCCTTTGCCTGATTTCAAAGACCCCGAAGTCGCGTAATTCTATGCGGTTCCCCTGAGCAAGCTCGTTGATGAGTTCATCCAGAAATAATTGCACCGTCTCTTTTATTACTGCGTGGGTGTTTTCGGTCTTCCTTGCTATTTTTTCACATACGTCTCTCTTAGTAACAGTTTGCATTTATTTCCCCTCTTTTAGCCCACCTTATAAAGAAAACCTCCAAAAATTCTCATAACATTAGATGCGCCAATTATTAACGACAGCATATTAACAACTTAAAAGAAAGATGTCAAACTGTTTTTTTATAAAACAGAAACCTAGTTTGCGTTGGGCTGTATGTTACACATATTCAAAAATTATACGGAATTATTCTTCACATTAACAAAAACTAAAATTACCATAGTCGCCCCAAAAGTAGATACTGCACAAAATACTATCTCTTTGTGTGGGATTTGTCGCCACAATAGATGAACCCACTTGACACGATAGCAAATATTTAATATCTATTAGGTTTTAAACTTGAAAGAGAAGGAGAGCAAATTGAAGGTCAATATAAGAAAGAGTGCCATAAAGAAGAAAAAGCAAACCAGTTTCCGAAAGAGGATGAGGACGCCAGGCGGGCGCAACATAATAAAGAGGAGACGGGCCAGGGGGCGGGAAATATAGTATAAAAAGGAAGGTTTAAAAAATATAAAAGGGGAGGCTAAAGCCTCCCCTTTTATTTATTATCAATGAAATGGCTATTGTTCTACTATTATAATAGCTTCCACCGGGCACTCTTCAACGGCCTTTTTACAGGTTTCCTCTGCATCTTTGGGTACAGAATTGGCTATAACTACACTCTTATCACCTTCCATCTTAAAGACTTCAGGGCAGGTTGTTACGCAAAGTTCGCACCCGGTACAAATATCTGGATCAACTCTAACTCGCATCAGTTCCTCCTTTTCTAGTCCCTGTATTCTATGAGCACAACATCCCAAATTATAAATTCAAAATCAATAAACTGTCAATTGGAAATTACTCCTTCATACACGGATTAAGAAACTGCTCTGTCGTTTTGTCTAAAAGCAGCTAGAAAGTCCCCTCACTGCGAGAAGGCTTTAGCCCCCAATTCTCTATACTATCCCCACCGCTATGCTTTCTAGCCTTAGCCCTTCAACCCTTATCTCAGGGGCTATTACTGCCTCTTCCGCCCCCCACACCAGGATGGCCTTCTTTTCTTTTCCCACTGCCACTATATTCTGAAGTACCTGTTTAATATTGTCGTTAATTCTTACGGCGTTGGGCTTAAGGGGGGTAGAAATCTGACCATCCTTTATAAGAAAACTATCCCCTATGATTGTGCTTGTAAAATCTCCTGCCGCAAGACCGTTTATCGGATACGTGTACCAGATGCGCCCAATATAAACCCCATCCTCTATCCCACGGGAAAGTTCTTCTGCCCCTACTTCCTGGCTTCCTTCAAGGACTATATTGGTGGGAAATATACCTGCCTGCATCTCATAAGTTCGCCCCAATCCATGGAACCTGAAGCCATTTCTAGGGACAAAGGTAGCAACATTACTACTGAGCTTTCTGCTCAAGTAATGGTTGGCAAGGAAACCCACTAAATTGCCCCCCTGAATCAGGTCTGTTCTCCCAGTAGGCAGACCCTCGCAGGTAACCTTCTTACTACCTATCTGTCCTGGCAGAGAACCATCGTCATAGATATTTAGATTAGTGACAGCTACTCTTTGCCCTAATTTGCCCAGAAATGGGGTGTTAGAGGCATTTACGGTTGCTAGGCTAAGGGATGGTGCAATAACATTGGCTACCAAGTCTGTAAGGGGCTGCCTACCAAGTATTACCTCGTAACGTCCCGAAGGAAGCCTCTTTCCCCCTATAGTCCTTAGGGCACTTAAGGCGGCTTCTTTACCAGCCAGTGCTGGGTCAAAACCTCCTAGCTTGGTACTGGTAGCCCAACCAGTCCCCTTTACCCCTTCCTTTTCTATCATAGTAGTGATGGACGCCGTAAGGATGGTGGAGACGTCAAAGGTATCTATTCCTGTTGTACTTTTTATCGCCACCACTTCTTTCAATATGCATACATCCCCCCCAACAATTATAGACTCCTTAATCCCCGCCTCTTTAAAGGTCTTCAAAGCACCTTCGAGGGCCTTCCAGCCTAACTCTACAGCCTCTTTATCTGTCATCTCCAGTACGGCAGGGTCATGATAATCAACCAGGGTGGGACTGCCCATGGGTGAAGGCAACGACCTAAAGTCTGAATCGTAGAACCTGGCCCTCCTTGCCTTACCGAAGGCCTCCCGAACCCCACCGGGCCTCAAATCGTTGGTATGGCAGCCAAAACCGAGGCTACTCTTTCCCCTTTCTTTGAAAGCCGCAAATACTGCTATGCCTGAGAACTGAGACGACTTTGGTTCCTGCATACCCCCAGAAGGGATGTCGGAGGTATAATTAAGCCTCATAGTAATAAGCTCATTCCAGGAGGCAAAAACCTCCAGTTCAGTCCCCTCTCGCTTCACATTGTCCAAGCCCTTCTGGACGCACTCTCTGAGGTCTTCCAGTTTCATCTCATTTATTCCCTAAAAAACGCAGGCTAAAGCCTGCGGCTAC
>JAHFOV010000048.1:0-2210 GCA_023261505.1 Planctomycetota bacterium | reverse complement strand
AAGCCTGCGGCTACAGTTATCTTTTGTATTCTCCTGTGAGCCTGGCCTTGCCCCTCAAGGTTGGCCCGCCGTTGCCCACCCGCATTACCTGCATTGGCTGCCCCTTACCGCAGTTTGGTATGGGGAGGACTGTCAGGTCGTTACCCACCGCATCTATACTCATAAGGAACTCCTTAGAATCCGAGGTTATACCTCCACCCCTGTAAAGTTTTCCCAGCCTTCCATTTTCTATCTTATACACCTTCTGGGCCGATATACGGAAGTTCTCCCTGGACTCACTGATGGAGGGGATACGATGGTTCACGACATAATAGCCCTCAGTAACTTCAGACAGTATATCCTGAGGGTTGCGCTCCCCTGCGGCAATTACTGTGTTGGACATCCTTACCAGAGGGACGTAGTGGCACTCGGTAGCCCGCATTGAGCCGTTAGGTTCCTGGTTCAGAATGGCTGCTGTTTCTCTACTGTTCATAAAACCCTTAAAGATTCCCTTCTCAATCAGCATTGCCCGCCTGGCGGGAACGCCCTCAGCGTCGTATTTGTAATTTCCGTAACCCTCCATACTTGGGTCAGAGAAGGCAGTTATTAAAGGAGAGGCAATCTGTTTGCCAAGTTCGTTATCATTTAATCCTCTCAGCAGCCAAGACCTCCCGGCATAAGCCGTTTCCATCTTAAGGGCCCTATCAGCCTCCGTAGGGTGGCCAATTATTTCATGTACTAATAAGGCATTAAAGTGCGGGTCCGTCACCACCGTAACAGGCTCATCCGTAGAAGGAAGAAAATCTGCCCCTGCAAGCTCTATGGTATCTTTAGCTGTATTCAGGGCAAAATCCAGAAAACTCTTTTTGTACGCATTTTTACCCTTTACTACCTCCCAGCCCCCGTACGCACCTATATGGTCTATAAAGCTCTCCGGCAGGGCATTATCCTTCTGAGCCACGACTACAAAAGTTGCATTGCTAAGTGCATAGGCCTGGTCAAGCTCTGCCCCCTCTGTGCTTAAAAACAACTCCCTTGTCAATCCTGTGGCCATCATTAAAAAGGCAAATCTCATCTCCGGAGAAAGGGACTTGGCCTGTCTAGTTATGTTTATGGCCTCCTTCAGTACCTCCTTAATAGATATCTGTCTTGGGTCTTCTTCGAAACGGGCATTGGTTGTATCTTTTCGTACCTCCACTGGGGCAAGTCTCACCGGTGAAAGGGCTGTGGCCAGTTCCCTCAAGGCCTGCTTCTTCTGGGAGCTAGCCAGTGCCCTTTGGTAGGCGCTATCTACCCCTTGCCTGAGTATTTTCCATAAGGTCTTTCCCTTCAGTTCTGTTCTACCAACGGGCTGGGCATAGCAGCCCCAGGCCGCTACCTCCCCAGCGATAACCCTAACCCCAAAGGAGGAATGGGCATCTTCTTTGGCAAGCTTTGGGTTGCCATTCTCTGAACTGGCAAAACGGGACTCCACCAGCCCAATCCTAAGGTCTGCATAGCTACACTCCTTTAGAGACCTAGCGTAATCTATTGCCTCTCTAACACTCGCCTTTGCCACCTCCAGGGCTTCTATCCCGAAGGCGCCTTTTGTAGCTAGCACAGCACTTCCTCCTTGAATTCTATTTTTTGCAAATCATTATGGCCCAGGCCCAGATTGGCTGCCGCCTCTATGTACCCCGCCCTTGCAGAGGCTGGGGGGAGGCCGGCCTCAAGCCTCTTTGCCTCAATTATCCTTAGGCCAATACTATCCAGAGCAACCGGATCTGTGCTGGCCACGAGCTGGTACTGGGCCCATTGGGGCCTACCGTTAGGGCCTCCATCGTAGCAGGCTAGGAGGGCATCACATACATTTAGCCTCACCTTATCGCGAATTATCGAGTTATTATATAACTCAGCGATCTGGGGATTGGCATGATTTCTGTGCATCCTCTTTACGTCCATTAATGCAAACTCGTTCCATAGGGGAATCGCACCGTAAAAATTCTTCATGCTCATCGTTACGCCTGAAATTCCATGATCCTTGAGCACAGACACATTAACCATAAAGTCACACATCTCAGAAATAATCCGTGTAACCGGAAAGCTCCTCTTTACTGAGGGTACATGAAGCAAATTCTTATTATCAAAGCCTGCGCCGTCAGTGGAAACGGCTATACACCTTACAGCCTCCTTAGAGGTGTTGATAGTATACCCACCTCGGGAAAGCCCTTCAATTATATTCCCCTCACTGC
>JAHFOV010000003.1:72815-76892 GCA_023261505.1 Planctomycetota bacterium | reverse complement strand
ACTTCGGAATCACTATATAGCCCGTCTCCATATCACCGAGTACTTCACTCCTCTCCTCCCCCCAGTACCAGTGGTAAAATCCTATATAGGCGCAGAACAAGGAGTCCAAGGTGTCCTCATAAGCCTTTAAAGCTCTGTCCTTAATAGAATAGACATCCCTCTCCAAGAGATCCCTTAGTTTTTTATCTATCCTTATTCTGGGCTTCAATGTGGGTAATCTCTCTAAAAGTATCTTTTGTAAGACAGTAAGCCCTCTCCTGCGTGCTTCAATATCGCCCTTTTTATAAAGGAGACGCTTTTTTAGTTGGAAGAGGACGACATGAGCAGGGTGAGGATAGACCTCAAAAACACGTTTCATCGTCTTACGTCTTTCATTAGGACTAATAAAAGGTTGATGTTTGAAGCCATAAAGTGCTAATTTGTTTATTAATTTTTCTCCTCGTACCCCAAGAGGGAATTTTTTCAGATTACACGGATGCGCCCCAGCACAATACCTCCCAAAACGTCTGGTTACCTCTCTATCTACTGGCCTGGCCCCCTCGAGGTTTCTCACAATCAGCGGTGCGTCGATTGCCAGGCATGCCCCATTCTGTGCCATAGAAATTAGATAGTTTAGAATGGCTTCAGCGGTTTGTAGCCTCTCCTGGAAATGTATTAACCTGGCGCTTGTTCCATCAGGGCTGGATTCCAGCACTGAAACTGCCGTGTTGTTCCTTTCTCCCCAGGCAAGGTCCAGACCGATGAATCTCATAGCTCGGTGCCATTATAAGTGCATAAGAATCAGTGTCAATACGCCCTGTATAGAGTGCTTATAGGTAAAAATTACAATTCTTTCTGTAGTATTTACAAACTTTACAACACCAAACCCTTCCCAGCAATATTTAAGTACATATTTAGAAGAGCTTAAGAACCAGTTATCATTGTGGCACCTTAATTGCTCAATGGAATTCAATGAATACAATACTTATTACTGGAGCCACTGGGTTTGTGGGTAGTAATCTTGTCAAAAGATTGACTGGAGAGGGATACCGCATTATTGCCCTTTGTAGAAAAAAAGAGGGGTGGGACAGGATTCTTAACGAGACTCGTGGTGAGGGAATCGAATCCTTGACACCTGCTCAGCCAAGGTCAAATAGGGAACACCTGGAAGATGTAGAGTTAATCCAGGGAGATATTACTCTCCCTTTATTGGGCCTCTCCGGAAGGCGTTTTAGAAGGCTGGCCTGGCAGGTGGATACCATCTTCCATTCGGCTGCCCAAACCGATTTTACTAACAGTAACTATCTCTTTCGCACGAATGTGGAAGGGACGAGGCACCTGCTACAATTCGCACTGCTTGGAAGGAAAAAGCACTTTCATCATATCAGCAGTGCCTACGTTGCTGGAAACTTTAATGGTACATTCTACGAAGAAGACTTCAATAAGAAACAGGGTTTTAATAATAGTTACGAGGAGTCTAAATTCAGTAGTGAGGCCTTGGTTAGGAGATTTGCCAGGCAACATACGTTGCCTTTCACCGTATACAGACCATCCGTAATAGTGGGAGACTCCGAGACCGGTCGCACGCAGTGTTACAAAGGTTTGTATGCCTTCGCAAGGGCTTTCTATCTAATCAGGGAACTTAACAGCAAGCGAATCAATGGGCGAGTATGTCAGAGAGAACCTGATAGATTTGCTGACGTGAAACTGCCCATATTACATAGACACGTAGGGGCAGGCATTACGCCTGCCCCTACAGTATCCTTGCATTTGAGGACTGTGTCTGTAAAAATCCCCATGAGAATATTTGGAGACCCTGAAGCCCTAATCAACCTTGTTCCCGTGGATTATGTAGTGGAGGCTATAAAGGAGCTGTCCCAAAAGCCTGAGGCCCACGGTAAGACCTTTCATCTAACCAACCCCCGTCCTATCACCCTGTCTCAAATCATAGATAAGCTTACTCGGGCCTTAAGAATAGAAGGGGTAGAGACGCAATGTCAGGCTTCCACAGATTTAGGGGTATCGAGTTTGGAAGGATACGTCTCCTCTGAATCCCTGGCCAACAGAAAGCTCAACCCTGCTGAAAGGTTTTTTCTGCACTATACTAAGCCTTATCTGCCTTATTTACGTAGCCGTTTATGTTTTGACGATACCAATACAAGATATGCACTTAATGGGGATGTCGCATGTCCTGAAATAACCCAGTCACTGGTCTCTTCGCTCATTGACAGGGCTTTAGAAGACCGCTGGGGCGCAAGACATGAAGCAGGCATACCTGCCACAACTACTGGCAATTCTACTCTTTACGTATCTCATTAAGGAAATGATTAGCACAGTGCGGCGACCAGAAGTTCCACTTAATGCCACTCACGAGGAGTATTTTGAGACGTTAATGAAGGACAGGGTAAATCTGTCTCCAGAGACCAAGATACCCGAACTTAGTGCCAGGGTGCAGTTCAATATAACTGGAGGCGGTGCAGGCACTTGGACTTTGGTGCTGGAAAATGGTTATGCCAAGGAAGTAGTGAAAAATTACCAGGGAAGCCACGACTGCGGGCTTACCATGGAAGGTACTACCTTCATGGATATCGTAAGGGGAAAAACCACCCCGCATAAGGCGCTCTTTGACGGAAAACTTTCCGTGTCTGGTAACGTCTTACTTGGAATAAAGATGTCAGTCCTTGCCCATTATCTTTAGGCCAAAATCTCAATTTAAAATTGAAAACTTACTTATTTGTCATTCTCGTTTTTATTTTATTGCTGGGCATGCGCGGTAATCTGGAGGCAAAAAGCTCTCCTGAGTGCCTTGCCGAACTAGACCGCCTTTACGATCAGCGGCTGGATATTAAATGCGTTCAGGAGCTAGCAGATAAATGTCAGACTCTTTTATCCTCTTCGCCAAATGCTGACGATTATGAACTTCTCTGGAGGCTATCCAGGGCCTACTTCCATCTGGGCCGCGAAGCTAAAACCAATGAAGATAAATTAATGTATTACAAGAAGGCAGTAGAAGCAGGCCAACAGGCTGTAAAGGCCAATAATGACAGAGTAGAAGGTCACTTCTGGTTGGGAATCAGTACCGCTGCTGTAGGAGAGACCACAGGCATGATGAAAAGCCTCACTTCGGTAGGAGACGTAAGAAGGGAGATGGAACGTGTAGTTACCCTTGACGATCATTATCAAGATGGGGGTGGGTATAGGATACTAGGGAGGCTAGGCCAGAAAGTGCCCAGGCTCTTTGGAGGCAATAAAGATAGGAGCAAAGAGTATTATAAAAAGGCACTTACTGTTGCCCCTGAAAATACCTATACTCACCTTTTCCTGGCCGAACTCCTTATGGATGAAGGCAGGCTAGAAGAAGCCAACGGCGAGTTAAAAATTATTCTTAATACCAAAAATGACCCCAAATGGGCCTACGACATCAAGGTCAATAAGATAGAGGCACGAAAACTCCTTGAAGAATGCGAAAAAGAAAAGGCAATAAAGAATTTTAATCAGGGGAATTAGACATGGAGACTTCTAGAAACCTATTGCTTGAGCAAGCAAGATGGTACAGGGCGAACCCTGAAGAATGGCTAGTTTATATTATAGATCTTCACCTTGATCGCAGGTGGGGCTCCCCCTACTGGCTAAGGCGGCAGAGAGAGTTGAGCATGAACATAAAGAAGGAGATAGGAACAATAGAAGACCTTCAAAAGCTTGGTCCTATGCCAGAAGAAGACCTTAGGAGATTCCCTGTGGAGGAATTTATTCCTAAATGCCTGCTGGAGGATAAAACTCGCTTTATATTAGGAGAGTCTGCAGGAACTACAGGGAGGCCCAAGGTTACTGCCTATCTTTACGAAGAATTCTACCCGGTCTTTGTGGAGTGGTTTGGCGTGGTAGCCGAGAAACGCGGATTCCCCAAAGGGTGTAATTGGCTATGGCTGGGCCCAAGCGGCCCCCACATCATTGGAAAGGCTGTAAGCCTTGTGGCAAAAAGGATGGGGAGCATGGACCCCTTTTCAATAGATTTTGACCCAAGATGGGTAAAAAAGTTAAAGGGAGATTCGATAGGTTACCGTCGCTACCTGGAACACCTTGTAGAACAAGCGATTG
>JAHFOV010000003.1:0-72715 GCA_023261505.1 Planctomycetota bacterium | reverse complement strand
ACTCACCAGATTATGACCTGGATTACTATCCTCCTGGACCGAGGATGCTCCTTCAGGTAGTCCAGTTTGAGCGGAGGATGGATGGCCTAGCGCAACCTGAAGAGCTGCCTCACGGAGCTGGTGAGTGGTGCTTTCAGATAGTGGATTACGGTGAAGAAGGGCAGATAGTTTTTCATAGATTAGACGAGAGTTTTTTTATACCCAACATGTTGGAAAGAGATAGAGGAATAAGGATCGCCCCAAGTCCAATGGCACAGAGTTTGGGGATTACTCAGGATGGTGTTAGAAACCCGGTGGTACTGGAAAAACTTGAGAACAAAGTAAAGGTGGGACTATATTGATGAGACTGTCAGAAGTAAAGCTGGAGCTCCTTGCTCCAGCAGGCAAATGGGAAGCCCTTGAGGCAGTGATAAGGGCAGGTGCCGATGCCGTGTACGTGGGAGGCAAGCGCTTCAACATGCGACTCCACAGGAAGGACTACAATTTTGACAATGAGGGACTGACTAGGGCCGTGGACTTTGCCCACGCAAGGGGCAAAAAACTCTATGTGACAGTAAACAGCCTTCTCTGTCCCAGGGAAGTGGAGGAGTTACCAAGCTATCTTGAGTTCCTCGAATCTATAGGTGTAGACGCTATCATTATCCAGGACCTTGCTGTAATTTCCGTGGTGAAGGAGTTGGGGTTAGCACTCCCTCTGCATGCCAGCACAATGATGAATGTTCACAATGTGGAGATGGCTAAAGAGCTAGCTGGGCTGGGAATAAGCAGGGTCATTACCTCCAGGGACATTACCCTTACCCAGGTAAAAGAGATTCACGAGAAGACTGGGATGAAGGTGGAATATTTTGTTCACGGCGATATGTGCGTTAGCCAGAGCGGCTTGTGTTACAGCAGCGGTATCCTCTTCGGGAAGAGCGCTAATCGCGGGGAGTGCATGAAGCCGTGCCGCTGGAACTATACCCTTGTTGAGAACTCCTTAAATGAGAGTCCTGTCGAGCTATCAAGCGGTCATTTCCTGGCCATCAAAGACATATGCTTGCTGAATTATTTGCCAGAGATTGTTCATGCAGGGTTCTCCTCTCTGAAAATTGAGGGAAGGATGCGCCATGCTGAGTTCCTGAAAGAAATTGTGTCCGTTTATCGTCAGGCCATAGATTCTTACCTTTCGTCACCCTTTACCTATTATGCCCAAATGGAGTCTTTTGACCGGCTATATTCGCAGAGGGTAAGAGAGTTCTCTACATGTAGTGCCTTCTGCACGCCTAGCGCCAGCGCCTTTGATTACGGAGGGACGAGAGAACCTTTATTTTTAAGCAAGGCGGCCAGGGAGGAAAAATTGTCCATAGAAGATATGTGGATTAACCCCTTTGAGTGTAACCTCAAAGGCAATGGAGAGGCATACTCGAAAAAAACCTTAGCGGTGAAAGTAGGCAGCCTTGGGGCAGTAAAGAAGGCGCTGGGGAGGGGCGCTGACTGGGTGTATCTTTCTGGAGAGGTTTCTCCTATGAGAGGACAGGGCTGGACGCTCCAGAGCATAAAAGAGGCATCAAGCATGGCACATAAGACCGGAAAGAAGTTAGCAGTATGCACTCCCAGAATCACCCCCGGGAAAGAACTTATGGAAGTAGAGTGGCTTCTGGAGAATGCAAGGGCTTTAGGCATCGACGCTGTGTTGGTACATAACCTTGGCGCCATGAGGTTAGCCAGAGAGTGGGGGATACCTATTATTGCAGACTACTCCTTTAATGTTACTAATCCCCGTTCTGCCCAGCTCCTGCAGGAACTTGGAGCCACCCGGGTAACTGCCTCTCTAGAGCTTTCCTACTGGGAACTGCATGGGCTAGCAGAAGAAAGTAATGTAAGCATGGAATGCCTCGTCCATGGCCCTATAGTAGGCATGGTTCTGGAACATTGCCTGCCATCCCTTATCATGGGCAGAAATTCTGGAAAGGAGGTGTGCTGCCTGCAGTGTCGCAAAAACTCTTATGCCTTGAAGGATGAAGTTGGGGAGGTCAGGCCCATTGAGGTGGACCAGCACTGCAGGAACTATATCTTTCTTTCAAAGGACCTCTGCGTTCTACCCTATTTGAATTCTTTCTTAAAAAGCAAAGTAGAAGTACTTAGAATAGAGGCCCAGTACTATACAGACGACGCAGTGGATTTAGTTACCGAGGCCTATCGCTGGCGCATAGACTATTTGGCAAATAATCCTCACGACGCAGACCCATTACTAAAGGGCTACTGGGAGTTTTTCCTCGAACTTTTTCCAAGAGGCCTGGGTTTAGGAGGCTATAAGGAGGGGACAAGCAAATCTCTCAATACGCTGGAGGTTATGCGCTCTCTTGCCCATGCAGAATAACGTTGCTTATATTAAGAAAACACCGTCTATAGAGACCCAGTGCTGCGGACCAGAGGAAATCCTACGGCTAAAGCAAAGCTACCTTATCCCCTGCGTATACCACTTCTATAAGAAGCCTATGCAGCTAGTCAGGGGCAACATGCAGTATCTTTATGACCATACAGGGAAAAGATACCTGGATTTCTTTGCAGGGGTCTCTGTTGCTAACCTGGGCCATTGTAACCCCGAGGTAACTGAAAGGGTGGTAGAACAACTACGTACATTACAGCATACCACCTCAATATATCTTACCCAGCCCGTGGTGGAGCTAGCCAGGAGGCTTGCTGAACTAACCCCTGGCAGACTACAGAAGACCTTTTTCTGCGCCAGCGGTTCAGAGGCTAATGAAGGGGCAGTTCTTTTGGCACAGTTGTATACAAAGAGAAAAGGGCTGCTTGCTCTGTCACACGGTCTCCACGGTCACACCAAACTTACTCTTGGGCTTACAGGACTATTATTCTGGAAGATAGACCCTTACCCATGTGAGGGCATCAGTTTCATCCCCAGCCCATATTGTTACAGATGTCCCCTCGGGGTTAGTTATCCATCCTGTAATTTGGAATGCATCAATGAGGCAGAAAAGGTTATCAAAAGGAATCCAGAGGGCTATGCGGCAATTATTGCTGAACCCATCCATGGTAATGGGGGTATCATAGTGCCTCCGAAGGAATATTTCCCCAGGCTCAAAAAACTACTGGATGCCTATGGCATACTCTTTGTGGCAGATGAGGTGCAGACAGGTTTTAGCCGCACAGGCAAAATGTTTGCTGTAGAACACTGGAACATTGAGCCAGACATAATGACTCTGTCCAAGGCCCTTACAAATGGATTCCCAGGGGCGGCTTTCATTACAAGGGATGAGATCGCCAGCACTCTAACCCGTCCGTATGCCGCCACCTGGGGCAGTAATCCTGTGATGGCTACAGCTGGTCTCGCAACCCTGGATGTTATAAAGACGTTGAATCTAGAGTATAGATCTGAACAGTTAGGGGCTTACCTTATTGACCAACTCTTACTCTTAAAGCAGAAATATTCCATTATTGGTGACGTAAGGGGATTAGGCCTCATGATAGGAGCAGAACTCGTAAATGAAAACAAGTCTCCTGCCGCTGATCAGACGGATTTTATTCTGGAATATTTAAAAGACCATGGCATATTGGTGGGTAAGACCGGGCCTGGGAGAAATGTCCTCACTTTCCAGCCTCCACTTATTATAACAAAGGAAGATGTTCAGGAGATGCTAGAGGTCTTGGAAGGAGCCCTGCAGGCAGTCCAAAAGGGGATCTAATTTGGCAGGACCTTTTTCCTGGCTGGATGAACGTTACGCCCTTAAGGAGTTCCTGCAAGAGAACTTCACTCAGAGGCTCATCCCCAAGAACCTGAGCTGGTTTGGGTGTCTGGGTGGGCTTTCCCTTGTGGCCTTCTGCATCCAGGTGGGTACAGGAATATTCCTTATGTGTTTTTATATCCCATCTGCATCAGAGGCCTTTAACAGCCTCCAATACGTTAAACACTCTGCACAATTTGGATGGCTCGTACAGAAGCTCCATCTTGTAGGGGCACAGGTCATGGTGGGGTGCGTACTGGGCCATATGCTCAGAGTACTCTTCAAGGGGATATACAAAAAGCCCAGGGAGCTACACTGGGTTTCTGGGGCCTCACTTTTTTTACTGACTTTGACCGTTGCCTATACAGGCACCCGGCTCCCTCCGGAAAGATTTTACACCTGGAATGTAAAGGCCGGCGGACAAGCACTAGCCTCTCCAACAGCAGTTACTAAATACGAGGTAGGGGAAGCCCCAGACGGAAAGAGGTTCTCTAACTACAGGCTTCCTTTCTTCTATGCAATGCACGTAGCCCTCATACCACTGGTAATGATAATGTTCATGGGTTTTCACTTTACCATGGTAAGACGTACAGGCATTTCTGAACCGCTATGAAGGACTATACCAAGGACTATTCGCCAGAGGAACTAGAGCCCTTTTTCCCCAACGAACTTCTGCGCCACCTTCTTGTAATATTCCTCCTGATAATAGTGGAATTCGTTGGGATAGCCTTTTTACCTGAAACTGCACAGGACAGGGTAAGTCAGCAATCCGCCTCAGGCGGATATCAGCCTAAACCCCTATGGTTTTTATTGCCTGTATACGGTCTATTTAAGCTTGTCCCTAGCAAGACTGCCTGTTTTGTACTGCTGGGCTGCGGAGCGATGGCCTTCATTAGCCTGCCCTTCTGGGATAGGGCAAAAGAACGAAGGCTTTGGAAGAAAAGGGGTCTCTTTGAGGCGGTTATAATATGGCTCATTATTTTCCTTATCTTGGGCGTCTCAGGAAGGTTCCTTTAGCCTTTGGGCTAGTCCTTCTGATGGGATGCAGCCATCCTGAGCTTGTCAGGAAGGGTGAGGGGTCTCCGCCTGCAGAGAGGTGCGGCGAATGCCACGTAGAAATTTATAAGGAATGGGAAACCTCGCCTCATGCCAGCAGCTTTTCAAGTGAGGACTTTAAGGAGGGCACCCAAGACTACAGCTTTAAGTTCTGCCTGGGTTGCCATGTTCCTGAGAGTATGTATGTGGAGGGGGAACCAAGGCCAAGAACAACAAAACTGGAAGAAGGGGTAAATTGCGATAGTTGCCACCTGACAGAGGATTGTAAGTTGGCCGGACCTTTAAAGTCTAGGTCACCTCATCCGGTGGGACAGGAATATAAACTTTACCTTAAGAGTAAGCTCTGCGGAAAATGCCATATAAAAACCTTTAAGGAGTGGCAAGAGTCTGCTCAAAAGGACAAAAAGACTTGTCAGCACTGTCATATGCCAGCGGTAAAAAGGAAACTTATCCAGGACGACCCATGGCAGCGGCTGTATAGGGGAAAAGACATAAAAAGACATACATTCTCTCCTGTGGAGTCAGCCTCAGGGAAACTCGCCTCAGAGAGGCTTGTAAGGATAGACCTGGAAGGACTGAAGCTTGTCCAGGGTGAAGCTGAAGGAGCAGGAGGCCCCAACTTTCAGGGCAAAGTAGTTGTAGAAAATACCTCAATACCCCACTCGCTCCCTACTGGGGATTATGGTTACAGGGAGGTAGTATTGAAGATAAGTTTAAAAGGGCCGGGAGGCGATGGAATCCTAATAAAAGAGGAAAGCTTCTTTGTAGAAATGGAAACCTCTCTCAAGTCCGGAGAAAAAAGGGCATTCTGTCTTTCTATTCCCAGGAGTGACTTAAAGGAAAATACCTCCCTAACCGTAGAACTTATGCGCAAAACCTTCCAGGGAGAAACCAAGCTGGTACTTGCTTGTGAAGAATTTCCCTTAGAGAAGGAAGGCGATGGTGTAGTGACACACAAAAAAACATCAATGTAATAAGATCTCATGAAAAGTTAAGACAACCCAAATTCCCTCCTCCTTGATGGTAGAAGGCTTTTGGTTCAGCCAAACGGTTAGAAGCGGCGATGCCAACCCTTTCCCTTCCCCGTCCCATCGAAGGAGAGGGGCAAATTAGATGACTTGTCCATTCTAGCTAACCAATGAAAAAAGAAAGCTGTCTTATTTAAACAAATTATATCGGACTAAATTACCTGTTAGTTTTCGCACAGCCCCATGGTGAAAGTTATCTTTAATCTTTTCCATAGTAGGCAGGAAGGGGGTTTAAGCCTTAAACTCCTGGCCCTGGTAATACTGGCCTTTCTTGGGGCCGGGGGCGCTATAGGGGCCACTATTGCTTATTATCCTCAGAGGCCCAAATACTGTGCCAGTTGCCATAGCATGCGGCCAGCCTACGATAGGTGGGCCAGAACAGCTTGCAAAGAGGTAAGTTGTGTAGAGTGCCATACAGGCACGAAAGGAGGCATTTGTTTATCCAGGGAAATAGAAGACTCCAATTGTATGAATGGAGGATGCCACACCCGGGAAAAACTCTTCGCAAAAAAGGAACCCTACAAAAAGACGCTTCCTTTTAGCCACGAGACACACCTGAAGGAAGACCCACCTGGCCTGAAGATGCGTTGCACTGCCTGCCATTCCTACCAAGGAGGAGATAAACATTTTGATATAGATGAAAAGGCCTGTAACCTCTGCCACTTTATTCCCAGAAAAGAGAATACAAAACCGGTAGATGGAGGGGAACAAAGACTCAGCCAGTGCATATTGTGTCACAAAAATGTTGAGAAAGAGGTTCAGATATACGATAAGGAATTTGACCACACTTTCTACGAGAAGCTGGTCCTGAGTCAAAATCCTGAGCGTATGGAAAGTACAGCCGAAGGAAGGGGCCGGCTGGAGTGCATGGACTGTCATAATAATGAGACAGTTCATGGAGTAGGAAAAGTGGAAAGGAAGCAGTGTTACTATTGTCATGATAGCGTCCCCGAAGACTACAACTCAGCTGTAGATATGCATCATGACCACACGGCCAGGCACAAGGTAAGCTGCAACCCCTGCCACAACGAGATAACCCACAAAATCTATAAGGATGATAGGGAATTGGAGGACTGCGAGTCATGTAAAAACTTCCTTTCAAAAGTTTGGGAATATGACTTAGATGAACTTCAATCAGACGAACCGGTAGCCCAACGCCCGATTACAGGATTCACTCAGAGGCAAATGATGAAAGGGGAAGGCGGTAAGGGTATCAAAGGCAGTCCAGACCCCATGTTTCTGGGCACGGTGAGCTGTACAGCTTGTCATAAACCCTCCGTAGGTAGAAATGCAGTAGCTCCCAAAGTGTGCAACAACTGTCATGAGAAGGGTTTTGAAAAGATTTATAAAGAACAGAGGGACGTTATTACCGATCAGATGGATGTCCTCAAGGTACTCCTGGAGACTGCCCAAGAAATGGGTAGGGATGAGACGGTGGAGGCAATGGAAGCCAAACATAATTATGGGTTTATTGTCTCTGACGGGAGTTTTGGAGTCCATAATATTAAATACACCAAGGCGCTCCTTGAATTAAGTATTCGCCAGCTTAAAGAGGCACTGGATAGCTGAAGATGCCTAGAAGGATAGTCCTTATTTTATTGGCTGTTATATTTTCTTTGAACTCCTCTGTGACGGGATCGGACTTGGATTTTCTATTTCTTGACTTGAGAGACGCATACTGCACAGACCGATGCCACGTCAACAGCCTCTCTTATAAGAACGACTTTGAAGGGGAGGTATTTCGGCATGACACCCATTCAGTGACCCTGGATTTGAGATCCGCTTCAGGCGGACCCAAGGCAGAAAATCCTGTAGTCGAGCCTTCCGTTATCGGACTTCATTGTGTTGACTGCCATGAAGATAAGGAAGTTAACACAGAAGGCCATGGGAGGCTCATTATTAACAAAAAAGATTGTCTTAGCTGCCACCATGTGGATAACAGAGGCATGAGTTGTGCCCGCTGTCACAAAGATATTGATGTAAAACCTATGGAATATAAGAGAGAACCCTTCGTTCACGGTTTTAGTGTAGATAGTGACATTGATTGCAGGGAATGTCATCAGCCCAATGCCAGAGCCAGCATGAAAGAGGGTGTAAATTGTGATAAATGCCACCACGCAAGGCCACACATAACTTGCCAGGGATGCCATGAGGAGTCATTAAAAAGGGCTTATTACCCAAGGCCAGCCGAGATAAATCATCTGGGCTGGACCACAGAATTTTTACATTATCAACATCCCGAGGTTGAACTCTCTTGTCAGGAATGCCATCCTCCAAGGAAAGATAGGGCCAAAGGTGTGGCGGAATATCAAGTCAACTGCAGTCAGTGTCATCACAAGGAAAAGGCAGATTGTCATAAGTGCCATCAGACAGTTTACGAGTTCTTTAGCGGTAAGCTGCCTCTAAATGGTACCACACCCATTCCAGATAAGATGTCAAGGGTGCTGAAGTGTGAGGATTGCCATAAAACCATAGAGGGAGGGAAGGGGTTTTCGGAAGTAGGTGAGGAGTGTGCCCGCTGTCATAACAAACATTATGCAGAACTTCTTGTTGCGCAAAGAGGCACGATATTATCCTGCCTAGACAGGTTGAGAAAGACCTTAGCTTCCCCTGCACAGACCTATATGTGGAGGGACAGAGGGGTAAATGTCAATGAAAGAACCTGCGAAGAGGAAACTGCTTCTAGCCCTGGACTGTTAGATTATTTGGAGCAATATGGGCTTCATAACTTTTCTTACGCCCGGAGGATACTATCTTTACTTGAAAAGGATTCTAAGTATGTGGGAGAAAAAAACGTCCATCTTGAAATGGGCCCACCCTAAGTTAGACAGTAATTGTATAGAATAGGAGCGTATTGCGATACGCCCCTACGGATTTTATATGATAGATGAAATAGTTCACTTTAGTTCGGATAGAATGCAATTGGAAGGGGTGTTAAGTTATGAGGAGAGTTTAGTAGCCCCTCCTATGGTCCTGCTGTGTTCCCCGCATCCCAATCTTGGCGGTGACATGAATAATAACGTCATTGTCGCCCTGGCTCAGGAGTTGAGTGAGAGGGGCTACGTTACCCTTAGGTTTAACTATCGTGGGGTTGGGGGAAGTGAAGGTTCCTTTAAGGATGTGGCTGAGAGATTCCACTACTGGGAGAGCACCTTCGGGGAGGGGAATCTGGAGGGAGCGCTAGAAGATACCAGATCTGCCCTTTCCTTTCTGAAAACCTTTGCTAGTAGCGTAAAGACCCTAAGATTGTTTTTAGCGGGTTACTCTTTTGGAGCGGTGATGGCGATGAGGCTGGGGGCCGATGACGACGGCGTTATCGCCATTGCAGGGATAGCTACCCCTGTTGGGATATATAATTTAAATTGTCTCTCTTATTGTAAGAAACCCAAGCTCTTTATATGTTCCGACTGTGATTTTGCTACAAATGTAGAGGACGTACGACGCAATTTTGAAAAATTTTCTGAGCCAAAAAGGCTAACTGTCAAAACTAATGTAAGCCATTTCTATATTGGCAGTGAAAAAGAGATCGCTAAAGAGGTGGTTTCCTTCTTCAATGAGGTAGGGCCTATTTCAATACGCCCCTGAATCTTACGGCGTCTGAGCGATAAAAGAGAACTGAGAGCCGTTGCTAAAGGTTACTGTGAAGCTGGCGCCATAAACAGAAACAGGGCTGGAAGGCCCGGAGACATCGTTCTTGAAGTTAACATACTTGATAAGCAAGGTACCCCCCCTTGGGTATAAGACAATATTGGGTAAGAGAATATTATCAGAATTTATTGGAACCCTTGTGATGTTTACACTTTCACCCCCGGGAATTGTAGTATCAGAAAAGTTTATTAATCTGTTGCTCGTTCCTCTCTGGCCATTGAAATCAAGATAATTGAATACCCTGGTACTTCCTACATAAACTTCCTCGTAATAGGCTGGTGAAAGAGTGAACACCAATCTTATCGAATTTAAAGTTACAGCACCTTCTCCCCAATTGGTTATCTTAAAGGTTAGGTTGTCCTTATTTTCCCCCGTGGCCAGTGCCGAACCTTCAACATACCTGAGGCCACCCCCCGCGGCTTTAACGGTTCTGATACCATTTGGGACGTTTGTAAACTGGAAAAGACCCTCAACATTGGTAGTTATGCTAAGACTATGGACGCTGCCTCTATAAGGATAGTACAAAGTAACTGGTGCCCCACCTATGGGCGTTCCTGCTGAATCCGTAACAAACCCCGACACAGTGGAATAAATCTCCCTACGTAGAATTTCTACCTCTTTATCGTCTTCCGTTCCGGGCTTCTTGTCATCGCCGTAGCTCAGTATCCTTGCCGAGACAATCTCTCCATCCGCACGGATGTATTCAGTTGTCGTATACTCGTAAATGTTACCAAAGGCATCCGTAAGAAGACTGGAAAGCTCCTCCCTGAGGAGGGGTGTAATGTAAGGACCTGCCCATCCTGCCCCCAGTCGGGCCACAGGGTCCAGGATGTACCCTGGTTGGTCACCTCTCATATAAAGGTCTTGCAGTGTGACAGGAAGATTTCCCATGTTACCAAGGTACCCAAAATTATTCTTGTCTTGTTTATGACTGGGATTACCAATTATTGCCTCCTTTAAGGCCATCAATTCCTCTTCAGTAGTCAGCTCGCGGCGTTCGGTTAGAATCTTACCTATAAAGGTAGTGGCTATGCCGGCGGCTACCCCCATTAGGGTGAGGATTATAATTACTGTAAGAAGAGTGAAGCCCCCTTTATTAAGTAGACAGTAGAAAGTAGGTAGTAGACAGTAGATAGTAGAAAGAATATAGGAATTTTTTTCCTGCCTACTGTCTACGGTATGTTGCATACTGTTACTGCCTCTGAGGGGTAAATGAAACTGTTGACCCATTACTGAAGATTACAGTAAAAGGAACCCCTGCCATATCCACGGGAGAACCCCCTGTCCTGACAGTAGTAAAGTCTTCTAGTTCTACTGTCATTACGCCGCCAGCCCCTATGGTGTTTAGTTCCATATCGGGGATTTCCATACTGGCAGACCTGAGCAGGAAGTGGAATGCTTCCCTCTGTAAAGTACTTGGGACAACAACCAAGGGTGCAAAACTCGCTACCTCACCGGTACCTATCCCTGGAAGGGCATCCCTGAGGATGCTTCCGTTAATCCTTACTCTACGATAGTAGGCGGGCGGCATGGTATCATAATAAGTGGTAATGGAGGAGACGGTAATAGCGTTGGTAGATAGGTTGGCCACAGAAAACCCCACCTCTGTTTGTGTAGTACCTTTGGCAAAGGCCGTTCCTGGGATAAAAACGAGTCCTGGTTGAAGGGTAATGGCCCTCTCTCCAATGGGTATATTGGAGAATTGATACCTCCCCTCCAGGTCTGTTTGGGTAGTGGAGGAGGTAAGGGTACCATCCCTGGGATAATAGATAGTCACGTAAACAGTAGATACACCAATACCACTGACATCCCTTACCTTACCTGCCACATCGGCTAGGATCTCTGGTTTAAAGATCTCTATAGTGAGGTCATCCTGGGTATCGTCGATGCCGTCACTGCCCAGACTTTTTATGGTGCCTCTCACTTCTACACCCAGGGTAGTATTAATAGCACTAGCGGTAGAATAGGCATAAGGTCTTCCGTATGGGTCCTGAATAAAGTCTGTGACGCTGGCATAGGCCTTTTTTGCTACATAGGGTCCCCTCCAGCCGGAACCTATTCCCAAGGTGCTGTTAAAGGAAAAAGAGGGTATTCCAGTAGGCTGAATGTACAGGTCTTGAAGGTTTTGTGGAAGACTACCAATATCTTTAATATACCCAAAGGTGGGCTCCGCACCAAATTGAATGGATTGCGTGTTTCCTATTATTGCCTTTTTTAGGGTCTGCAGTTCTTCGCTGGTAGCAAGCTCCTTCTTTTGCCGCGTCACGTGTAAAGCTACAGGAGTAATAGCACCAGCTAGAACACCTAATATTGCTAGTACCATAATAATCTCCAGGATTGTGAATCCAATAGAATATGAGTGCAAGGATAGGACGCCTCCGTCAGAGACGGATAGATTCACTGTGAGAGAATTTTGAATTCGTTTAAGTTGGATCGTATCGTACAGGCCGATGGGTCTAGTCCTATGTTTTTTAACATGTAGCTTTTTTTCAGAATGCATATACCTCAAAGCCTCACGGGGTGAAAGTAACTATAGAACCGTCACTGAAGGTTATCTCAAAAGGTATACCACGCATATTTGCATCGCCGCCTGAGCCGTTTTGGGTATTATTAAAATGTTCGATCCTTACTTCAATAGTTTGGCCTCTACCCAGATTGTTCGGAAAAATATCTGGAACCTCTGTAACAGGAGACCGGACACGGATAGGAACTGCTTCGAGAGTGCCAGGAGCTCCTGGCAGAGTTATTGGAGGGAAAGATATTGTCTCACCACTGGCCACCATTGGGTTGGGCCTGTTAAAGACTGATGCCCCACCTATACTGACCCTCTGGTAGAAGGCAGGAGGGTTAACGTTATATATGGCACGAAAGGCGCTTATAGTAACGCTATTGGTTGAAGTGTTAACTATAGAAAAGGCAACTATAGTCCCATTCTCCAGGGTACGGCCACTGCCTGAGGCCAGAATAAGCCCAGGGGTAAGGCTCAAACTGTGATTGCCGGAAGGAACGCGGTTAAAGCTATAGAAACCATCTGCATCCGTAATTGCTATAAAGCTAGTGAGGGTGCCATTACTGGGGTAATTAATTGTCACAGTAACACTACCTATACCTTTACCGTCTATGTCCTTAATAAAGCCTGAGACGCTGGAATACAGTTCGTTGGTAAAAAATTCTACTGAAAGGTCGTCACCTGTACCGGGCTTACCATCCTTTCCCAGGCTGATAATCATGCCTTCCACTGTCTCCCCTACAGTAGCGTCCACAAAGGGGGTAGTAGAATACTGGAGATCCCTACCAAAACAGTCCTTATCTAGGTTAGTAATGTATTCAACTATTTCTGGGTCAAGATAAGGCCCATTCCAACCAGCCCCTGCCTTAAGGGAGGGGAAGAAAGTGTAGATCGGTTGCGTGCCACTGACATATAAGTCAGCCAATTGAGAAGGCAGACCCCCCATATCACCAAAGTAACCGAAAGACGTTTGTTCTCCATGGCGCATGCTAAGGGGCTTGCCAGTTACCACCACCTTCAAACGATTCAGGTGTTCAATAGTCTTATCTTCTCGCTCTTTATTTACGGCCTGGAAAACGAAGGTGACCATGCCGCTGGCCAGGATGCCTGTCACTGCCAGGATAATTATTACATCTATAAGAGTAAAGCCCCTTTGTCTCATCCTAGTGCCTGGTAGGGGTAAAAATGATTGTTGAACCATCGCTGAAGGAAATTTCAAAAGTAGTGCCACTCACATTTACTGGGTTATCACCCCCGCTTGTAGGACGATCCTTGAAGCCTCTTATCTCTAAACTTACCGTACCTCCAGCAGCAACGTTTTCCAGGCTGAAATCACCAAGCTGTGTCTGGGGGGATTGAACCTGGATAACATGGCTCTGCCCCGAAGGGGTGGCTCCACTGCCGCTGATGGTAACTGGAGTATAGTTTATAAGCTGTCCACTCCTTGCTCGCTGAGCGGAGGCGTTAAAGACCCGCTGTCCGGCAATCCACAACTCGCTGAAATAGGCCTCTGGAAATAAACTGAAGTTTACTATTATGGAGTTTATACTCAGATTCTGAGAATAAAGATTAGTTATTTTAAACTCAAGGTTATCCTGTGCATCTCCAGCAGTCTTGGCACTGTCCGGGGCATACACCAGCCTCGGTTCTAAAGTGATGCTGCGGATTCCGTAGGGGGTGTTGGTAAAGCTAAAGAAACCTGCGTCGTTGGTTGTAGCGATGGACTGTACGAGGAGGCCATTTATAGGGGAATTCATTCTTACCGTAATTCCTGGCACCCTTTTCCCTTCCATATCTTTAACGTAACCAGAGACTGTAGAAAAGACCTCTGAGCGGAAGACCTCCACGCTAAGGTCATCTATTCCACCCATTTCACGGTCTGGGCCAAAGCTGATGACTTCTCCCGTTACGGATGCCCCTATTTGTGCATCAATGAATTCTGTAGTGGTATATGCTAGTTCCTTGCCGTAACCATCCAGTTTTACGGCGGTCAGATCCTCAAGAATCTTAGGGTCTAGATATGGCCCGCGCCAACCAGCTCCCGTTTTCAGCGCCGCGTTATATGTATAACTTGGCTGTGTGCCTTTTATATAAAGATCTTCTAATCTGCCGGGTAGATTCCCCATGTCCCCCAAGTATCCAAAAGAGGTTCTTACTTCGCCATCAACAAAGAAGGGGTTACCTATTATTGCACTCTTAAATTCTAAAAGCTTATTTTCTGTGGCTTTTATTTTCTTATTGTTCAGGTCTTGAAAGGCCAGGGGTACAATCGCTCCTCCAAGGATAGCTATGATGGCTATGACCGTTATTATCTCTAACAACGTAAATGACTTAGGCGGAGAAGTATGTATTGCTAGGTGTGGGCGTTCAATTTGAACGCCCCTACTAGTCCTCATGGGAAAGATTATCCTATCGTTCTTCTTCGAGATAGATTATCTCTGGGTCTTCGGTACTATCTTTATTGACCTTGTTTAAGCTTTTTTCCCTAATGGTTATAAGTCCACTGGGGACCTGTCTTCTGAGCATGTCTTCTATCAACCAAAATAAAAACCGCCTTGGCCTCACTCTTACTTCAATTTTTAGCAGCGTAGAGCCCCCTGCTGCCGGCTCCAAGCTCCAATTGCCTGCAACCTTGGATTTTCCACCCTCGCGCCTAAAATCTATCCTTTGGATACGGGTCTCTTTGTTTCTAAATATCATGTTTTTGGAGAAAAATAGAAGTCCATGATATTCCTGTTCCACAACTACTTCATTTGCCTCTTTCCTAATGATTTGGCTTCTCACCAGTCCTGGGAAAACCCCTTCTAGGTGTTCGTAATCGGTCAGTATGTTCCACACGACTTCTGGTTGGGCCTCTATCAGGAGTGTCCCCTTAACTTTCAAGGGGAATTCCTCCTGCCTGGAAACCTCCGTTTGTACCAGCAACTGGTGAGGTCTGGAATTTTCTTCAGCAGCCTGTGCCCATAGGGAGGGAACCAGGGAAGCGACTTGAAGAAAAAAGATAGTGAGCGGATTAATCATAAATTTTTTGTTTTAATTATGGTGTCTTTATTTTAACTTTCTTTGGGTTATTGGCAATAGTTTTTGTCATCTCAGAAGGTTCTCTTTCAGGCGATAAAGACATCGTTGTACTCATTACTTTTTGTTTGACTCACGTCAACATGAGGATATAATCTTACTCGTTTAAGGAAGGTCTTATGAAAGAGAAGATAGTACCGTCTTTAGGTTTACTGTTTCTTGCCTGGTTGGTTTTTCAACCTGAAGCCCTCTCTCAAGGGATCATAACCGTAGAGACAACTCCTTTTCCTATTACCATAACTGCACACGATATAAGTACCTGGCAAAAAGAAGGAGTCAGAGTCTTCATGGCTCAGGGAGATGTGTGGATTACCCAAGGAAAGGTTCTAATAACTGCCGATAATGCCACCTTTTGGTTCTACGAACAGGAGGCCTTACAACAGAAAGAAGCAAGAATAGAGGTGTATTGTGAAGGGAAGGTCTCACTAGTTCAGGATAAGGATGTACAACATTACGAACAACTCCTTGTTCGCCTGACTACTGCGGCAGGGCTTGTGGTAAACCCTTATATTGATAAGGTGAAGACCTTTGAGGAGGAACAGCCCATAGCGTCCTACCTACAAGCAGTGAGAGCGAGAGGACAGTGGAAAGGAGAATTTGCCTTAAAGGAACCAGTGCCACAAGTGACAAAAGAGCCGGGTTTAGTGGATATAGAAGCCGATGACATAGATAGCTGGGTGGAAGGGGACAAAAGGATAGTGAGTGCCCTGGGGAACGTGGTACTGCGTAGGGACGATACCACGCTAGAGGCCGATAATGTAATCTTATGGTTTGAACAAGAAGAATTTAAGGGAAAGAAAAAACAAGTATTTAAGGAACTTTATGCCGAGGGAAATATCACCTTACAATCCAAAGAGGACGTTATAAAAGCCGATAAGGTATTTCAAAACCTCCCTGAAAAAAAGGGTATATTCATAAACCCGCGAATAAAGACCCTGATTCCATTGCCGGTTAAGACCCCAATTTATATAGGAGGAGAAGAGGCTAAACTGATAGATCAGGATCGTATGCTTGTAAAGAATTGCTACTTTACCACATGCAGCTTCGGTCATCCCCATTATCGCTTTAAGAGTCGTAATGTTACTGTTACGCGGAGGCATACCCCCACTGAGTCTTACTCAGAGATTGAAGCAAGGCAAGATACCTTCCTTGTGGGAGAGCACCCTGTAGCCTACTTTCCTAAGTATACATTTAGTACTCGTACCAAACCGGGTGTTTTTAGGGGGATAAGTCCGGGCAGCTCCAGCCGTTTAGGCACCTTTGTTTCTACCAACTGGGACCCCCTTAATCTAGGCTTCCTTTCGGGTTTGAACCGGTGGAGCGACATGGTCGTTAAGGGCGACTATTATTCTAAAAGGGGGCCATCAGTCGGGTCTGAGTTTAATTATAAAAGGCCAAACATATTAGGTAGCCTGGAGACTTTTTACCTTAGAGATAAACTTAAGCATGACATAAATATTACAGAGGAACCTATAGAGAATCCCAATAGGGGAAGGGTCCTCTGGCGTGATAGGGTGAAACTGGGTGAATACTGGAGGGCAGATACGGAATTATCTTTCTTGAGTGATAGGGACTTCTTAAGGGAATTCTACGAGAGGGAGTTTAAGGAAGGAAAAGAGCAGGAGACCGACCTTTATATTAGGAGATTAGAGGATAATAAAAGCTTTACCTTTCTCGTTAAGAAGCAGATAGAAAAATTTGATACAGGACTTGAGGCCTTACCTCAGTTAAGTTACCAGCTAATCAGCCAGCCCCTCTGGGAAGACAGGTTGAACTTTACCTCTCAGTCTGAGCTTGGGTATCTGGACTTTAAACTGGACGATGAACTGAACACAAGAGCCCCAGCCCTCTTCACAAAACTCCAGAGGACAACTGGGAACAGTTTTAGAATGGATAACAATAATGTCCTGGCCTGGCCTTTTCAGCTCTGGATATGGAATTTGAAGCCATTTGTGGGGGGCAGGATAACTGCCTACAGTAAAAGTTTGAGGAGCGAGGGGCCTAACGATGGACCACCTGTAGGAAGGCTGGCTGCCTCCCTGGGTATGGATGCAAGTACCACATTCTGGCGTATCTACAGCCTGGAGAGTAAGCTCTTACACATAAACAAACTAAGGCATATCATTACACCAGAATTCCGTTGGGAGGCAGGCCCAGTTGTAACAGAAAACCCCGATAAGCTTCTCCAGTACTATCCGTCAAGAGACCCCGAAAACCTTCAACAGAACCCTATGGCTGATGGCCTTGACACATACAATTCGTTTATTATTGGCATTAGAAACCGCCTGCAGACCCGCAGGGGAGTTCCTTCAATGCTAAAAACAGTAGACTTGCTAGATTTGAATTTAGAATTGCATGTTCTACCGTCTCCGAAAAACACTGACAGCTTTGTAACCCATACTGTGGGTAATGCTGAAGGTTTCCTTATTCCCGAGAAAGATACTTTCATTCAGCCTGAATTTAAATCACAACTTACTGATAGGATTGAACTGGTCTCTGAGAGGAATGAGTTTGAACTAAAGGATTTAACTTTCAATATATTTAGCTTTGGTGTAAAGTACCAATATTCACCTAATTTTTCCCAATTCCTAGGCTACCGCTTTCTTAAGGATATTAGTTCCAGTGTGATACTTGGCACAAATTTAGTGTTGAAAGACAAATGGGGTATGAATTTCACAGAATCATATGATTTAAGGGCAGTGGATGCCACTGGGGTTACAAGTACAAGAAACCTAGGCACTGGATTAAATCTATTCAGGCGCTCTCATGACTGGATTGGTATGTTGTCTTTACGTTTTGACGTTGTAAATAGAAACACTAGTGTTAAGTTTGACATAATACCCGTAGGTCTTAAAAGTCCCACTGGACGGAGATATTCCTTTTAGGAGAAGACTTATGACCAAGGCGATTTATCCAGGTACTTTTGACCCTCCAACGTTTGGTCATTTGGACATCATTGAGAGGGGTAGCAAGGTCTTTGATGAACTTATAGTAGCTATAGGTGAAAATCCCTTGAAAGTACCCCTGTTTACTGTTGCAGAACGAAAGAAGATGCTAGAGCAACACACCCGGCACCTCAAAAACGTGAAAGTAGAGGCCTTTACTGGTATGCTGGTAGATTATCTTCAGAAACAGGGCACAAACATTATTCTTAGAGGTATAAGAACCGTCTCTGACTTTGAAGAGGAATTTCAGCGTGCCCTAACAAATCGTGCCATTAAGAGCGATATAGAGACAGTCTTCATTATGACAAGCGAGCAATATTCATTCCTTAACTCAAGGTTAATAAAGGAAGCGGTAAGTCTTGGAGGGAATGTGAGTAAGTTTGTTCCTCCAGAAGTAGAAAAGCAGTTAATTGCTAAATTAAAGAAAAAAACCGGTTAAAGAGGTGAAGTGGTTTACCCTTTAAGAAACAACGCAGAGTTACTTTATGATATTTAAGGCCCTTGTCCTGGGTGATATCGTCGGCAGACCAGGAAGGGAGGTTGTGGAAAAACAGTTATCGGCCTTCGTACAGCAAGAAGGCATACACTTTACAGTAGCAAATGGCGAGAACGCTTCGGGAGGCTCCGGGATTACCCCGGAGGTGGCCGAAAAGCTTTTTGCCTGCGGTCTGGATGTAATAACAACCGGAGATCATGTATGGAAAAAGAAAGAGGTGATACAACTACTGGAATCGGAGCCACGTATCATCAGACCTGCTAATTATTCTCCAATGGCGCTTGGTAGGGGCTGGACAGTGGTGGAAAGCCGATGTGGTATCCCGGTAGGTGTGATAAACCTGCTGGGTAGGGTATTTATGCAGCCAATGGATTGTCCCTTCCGTGCTGTAGACGAGGTTCTAAAGGAGGTCTCCAAAAAGACCAAGATTATCATCGTGGATATGCACGCCGAGGCCACCTCTGAAAAGATTGCGATGGGATGGTATCTGGATGGCAGGGTAAGTGCTGTAGTAGGTACTCACACCCACGTCCAGACAGCTGATGAGAGAATACTTCCCAATGGCACTGCTTACATTACAGACCTGGGTATGACGGGTCCTTATAAGTCCGTATTAGGCAGAGACATAAACAGGGTGCTTAAAGCCATTATTACCCAAATGCCTACACGTTTTGAAGTTGCGGAAAAAGATGTACGGATGAGCGGGGCTGTCATTACTGTGGACTCCTCTACTGGAAAGGCCCTTGAAGTTAAAAGACTTGTAGTACATGAGGACCACTGATGTGTAATTTCAATATTACCGTAACACCCTTGGGAAAGATTTCTACTTATAACACACTGGCTTGCATACAATCTTCTTGCAAAATAAGAAAAGGATATTAGAATATATCGGCCCACGTTATAAGCTAAACTTATTTAGTCTTAAGTAAAGTAAGCTTTGCTTACTACGCTCATATAGCGGTAGCTAAAAGGGTAATGGTGAGGGATAAAAGGCAAGTTAAAAGGAATTGGCTGAAAAGTAGCAATTAAGGCCTTGAAAAAGGCACATCCGCTTGCTGCGGAGCGAGGGTAAAAATATGACAAGACTTCTAGATAAGATAAACAGTCCAGAGGACTTGAAGCGTTTGCCTATAGAAGAGCTCCCAAGGGTAGCAGAGGAGATAAGGGAGACAATTATAGAGGTTGTCTCAAAGAATCCCGGCCATTTATCTTCCAACCTTGGGGTGGTTGAACTTACTTTAGCCCTCCATTACTGCTTTAACTTCAAAGTGGACAGGTTAACGTGGGACGTAGGCCACCAGTGCTACGTACATAAATTACTGACCGGTCGCAGAGAGGCCTTTCAGAAGCTACGCCAGTACAAAGGGATAAGTGGCTTTCCGGACAGAAAAGAAAGCCCAATTTACGACCCATTTACCTGCGGTCACAGCGGAAATGCCCTTTCTTCTTCCCTGGGGCTCGCTTGTGGCGATACCATCCAGGGTAAGAATCGCAAAATAGTGGTAGTGGTGGGTGATGGTGGTATTGTAGCTGGGATGTCCCTGGAGGCCCTCAACCATGCGGGTGACCTAAAGAAGGACATCCTTGTGGTTCTTAATGACAATAAACTGGCAATATCGGAAACAGTAGGGGCCTTCTCAAAGTATTTTACTCAGCTCCGTACTTTTCCTCTTTACAACGACTTAAAAAAGGAAGTGCACCACATCCTCAAGATACTGCCAGTGCTGGGGCGACCCGTGGAGAACGTCCTGGAACACCTTGTAGAGGCTATAAAAAGGGGCATGACCCCTGGTCAGATATTTACTGAACTTGGCTTCCAGTACTATGGGCCAGTGGATGGTCACAACATTTCACTGCTCATTAGCACAATAAACCGTATAAAGAATCTTTCTGGACCAGTACTTCTTCATGCTATCACTCAAAAAGGTAAAGGTTTTGAGCCAGCCTCTCAAAACCCCACCAAGTTCCATAGCGCTGGGGACTTCCAACTATGCAATGGAAAGATAGTAGAGGCTTCTAAATCCAGCAAAACCTCTTACACCAAGGTCTTTGGTCAGGCCCTGGTGGAATTGGCCAAGACAAATCCTAAAATTGTAGCCATCACTGCGGCCATGCCAGATGGAACAGGCCTAACTTCCTTCAGAGAAAAATTTCCTGATAGATACTTTGATGTAGGGATATGTGAGCAACATGCTGTTGGTCTATCTAGCGGACTGGTGTACACTGGAATGAAGCCTGTAGTGGCCATATATTCCACTTTCCTACAACGAGCGTATGACCAGGTCTTCCATGACATCTGCCTCCAGGAAAGGGACAACGCCGTTGTCTTCTGCATGGATAGGGCCGGGCTGGTGGGTAACGACGGCCCTACCCACCATGGGGTATTTGACATTGCCTATCTTAGACATCTGCCCGGCATTATCCTTATGGCTCCAAAGGATGGAAGAGAGTTAAAGCAGATGTTAAAACTAGCGGTAGAGTGCAACCGCCCCGTTGCCATACGCTATCCAAAGGAGGATATACCCGATGAAGATATCGACCTTCCTTCAGGGCCTCTATCTGTAGGGATGGCAGAAGTGTTGAAAGAGGGTTCTGAGGGGGCAATCATTGCCTACGGGGCGATGGTTTGCCCCGCCTACATGGCAGCAGAAAGGCTCAGTGCAGAGGGCGTTGAAGCCGCTGTTATTAGTGCACGTTTTGCCAAGCCTTTGGATAAGGCATTAATACTTGAGCTATTAAGGGAACACCCGTTTGTATTAACTGTAGAAGACCATACCCTGGCGGGAGGTTTTGGTTCAAGTGTTTTAGAGATGGTTTGTGAGGAAGGGGAGGATGCCAGCAAGGTCCGCAGGATGGGCATTCCAGATCGTTTTATTGAGCAGGGTCCAAGGAAGGTGCTGCTTGAGGGGCTGGGCCTGGATGCAGATGGTATATATAAACGTTTCATGCAAGAGTGGAACCGTCTAGGGTCTTATCATCCTTTAAAGATCGCTAGGCGTCAATAAAAGGTGAGGCTACTACTCTTTGGTAACACAAGGAAGGCAAGGGTCAATAATACCGTAAAGGAACTAGAAGTTTGGCTAAAAAAGAGGGCGGAGACCGTCGTCTTCGATCTGGCAGGAGAGCCGAAAGGACCTTTTTCCGGAGACCTGGCCATTGCCCTGGGTGGAGATGGCACATTCCTGAGAGTCTCAAGATATATAAGTGCTTACGGAATACCCATCCTGGGTATACATCTGGGTACTTTTGGCTTCCTTTCGGAGCTAACACCCAAAGACATGTACCTCCACTTGGAGAAGGTGCTTGAAGGTCAATACAAGCTCCCTAACAGAATCCTTTTGAGGTGTCAGCTAGTGCGCGAAGGAAAAGTAGTAAAAGAGACCCTTGGCATTAACGATGCAGTAATATCCAGGGCCTCCCTGTCAAGGCTTATATCTGTAAAATTGTTTATCAACGAAGAAGAGGTAACTAATTACAGTTGCGACGGCATCATAATATCTACTCCTGTAGGTTCCACAGCCCATTCTCTGGCTGCTGGTGGACCCATCCTCTCTCCGGAGATGGATGCTTTTATAATTTCTCTTATATGTCCGCACACCCTAACTAATCGTCCTTTAGTTATATCAGGAGACTCAAAGATAGAGATGGAGCCTTACACCGAAGGGGTCGAGATGGGCCTTACCGTTGACGGTCAGCTTTATGAGGGTCTCCTTAATGGTGACAGGGTAAAGGTAGAAAGGGCTGATGTCCGCCTTCGGATAGTGGATACCGGGATAAGAAGCTTCTACGAAGTGCTAAGAGAGAAACTGGCATGGGGAGGCAGTCCAAAATATGGTAATGGTTAGGATAGACAAGGAACTGTGCAAGGGATGTGAACTTTGCATCCCCTTCTGTCCGTATAACTCCCTAAATATGTCTAGAAACTTGAACGAATATGGGCTCCCAACGGTCTATTTTAAAGAAGGCCATCCCTGCAGCGGATGCAGACACTGCGCAGTGATGTGCCCGGAGGCAGCCATTGAAATCCTCGAATAACAAGAAACAACTCCTAACAGGAAATGAGGCTGCGGCAGAGGCTGCTATCCTGGCAGGCTGCCGCTACTACTACGGCTATCCCATTACACCCCAGAATGAGCTTGTAAACCACATGGCTATAAGAATGCCCCAGGTAGGGGGTACCTTCCTTCAGGCAGAAAGTGAGATAGCCGCTATATATATGGCCTACGGTAGTGCCGCCGCCGGGGCTAGGGTTATGACGAGCTCCTCCAGCCCTGGCATCAGCCTCATGCAGGAAGGTATATCTTACCTGGCAGGTAGCGAACTACCATGTGTTATAGTAAATATGCAAAGGGGTGGACCTGGACTCGGCGACATATCGCCTTCCCAGGCCGATTATTTCCAGGCCGTAAAAGGAGGGGGCCATGGCGATTATCGTACCATAGTCCTTGCGCCGGCTTCTGTCCAAGAGATTGCAGACCTGGTCTACGATGCCTTTGACCTGGCCGATCGCTACAGAAACCCAGTCATGCTCCTGGGGGATGCGCAGCTGGGGCAGATGATGGAACCAGTAGAGCTTAAAAAAATACCCAGGACTCAGCAGACTCCGAGGTGGGCAGTTACTGGAGCGGAAGGAAGGGCCAGGAATATAATTAAATCCTTCTACCCCGTGAAGGGGGAGTTGGAGGCGTTTAACATACGCCTTCAAAGAAAATATAAAGTAGTAGAACAAAAAGAGGTTCGTTATGAGGAAGTAAACACCGAGAGGGCTGAGATTATCCTGGTAGCCTACGGAACCTGCGCCAGGATATGCAAAGAGGCGCTAAGGCGGATTTCAGGGACAGGGTTACAGATTGGATTACTGAGGCCCATCTCCCTATGGCCTTTTCCTAAAGAACCACTCAGAAGGTTGGCAAAGAAGGCTAAGGCCTTCTGTGTGGTTGAAATGAGCTCCGGGCAGATGTTAGAAGATGTAAAACTGGCCGTCTTGAACCGTTGCCCAGTCCATTTCTATGGGCGTATGGGTGGTGGGGTTCCTTCTTCCAAAGAGGTTATCAAAAAGGTGTTAAATATCCTTGCCCCAGAAGAGAGTACCCTGGAATTGGAGATGTCAGAAATATCTCAAGAATTGGGCAAAGGATTGTATTTTTCTACTATTCCATAGGAGTTTACATAAGTTATGCAGGCCCTTTATCGTGCTCCAGAAACCCTCCTTAGAGTACCAACCCATTATTGTCCGGGCTGTGGTCATGGGATTGTTCAACGTCTCCTTGCAGAAATAATTGATGAGTGGGGCATAAGAGGAAAGACTATTGGCCTCGCTCCTGTTGGTTGCGCTGTGCTGGCTTACAATTACCTTGATATAGATATGAGCGAGGCGGCCCATGGCAGGCCTCCCGCCGTGGCCACCGGGATTAAGAGGGTGTACCCAGATAATATTGTCTTTTCATACCAGGGAGACGGTGACCTGGCGGCAATCGGAATGGCAGAAATAATCCATGCAGCAAGCAGGGCTGAAAACATAACGGTAATTTTCGCAAATAACGCAATCTATGGGATGACCAACGGCCAATTAGCCCCTACAACGTTGCTGAATCAGAGGACTACCACCACACCTGAGGGGAGAAACCCCCTAACCCATGGCTATCCGTTGCGCGTATGTGAACTCTTGGCTACCCTGGATGGTGCCAGCTTTATAGCAAGAACCTCTCTTTCCTCCCCCAAAAACGTCTTACAAACCAAAGAGGCCATAAAGAAAGGTTTTAAAACTCAGATAGAAAAAAAGGGTTTTTCCCTCATTGAAGTACTTTCCCCATGTCCTGTATATTGGAGGATGAGTCCAGTAGACTCACTGAAATTCATAGAAGAAAAAATGACACAGACGTATCCTTTAGGGGTATTTAAGGATTGGGGAAAAAAGGAATTATGATAGAAAGGATGATATTGATAGGTTATGGGGGACAGGGGATGATGCTCTTTGGAAGACTCCTGGCAAGGGTTGCCATGCTGGACGGTAAACAAGTTACCTTTTTCCCTTCCTATGGGACTGAGGTGAGGGGGGGTGCTGCTTGCTACCACCTCATTGTCTCCACAGAAGAGATATTCTCCCCCGTAGTTGAAGAGGCCGATACAATTATAGTTATGAACCAACCCTCGTATCTTAAACTAAAGAACTATTTAATGCCTTCTAGCCACCTCTTCCTAAACTCTTCGTTGGTCAAAGAGGCGGAATCCTTTGGGGAGGTAAAAAATATCTATCGTATCCCTGCCACAGAAATTGCCAATGAACTAGGTAATGTAGTAGCTTCTAACATGGTGATGATGGGGGCATACAATACTGTTAAAAACCTTGTTCCTCTACCGCTGTTCTTGGACTGCCTCAAAAGCTCCCTCAGTGGGAGGAAGGCCCCACTTTTTGAGATAAACAAGCTTGCCCTCCTGCGAGGTAAAGAGTACGTAAAAAAGGTGTATCTAAAAGGTGAGAAAACTCTTGAGGTTTCTGTTGTATAAGGGAATTTTCCACCTGCCTGCCACACCCCAGCTTGTAGGGCCTTATTACAATAAGCCTATACAAATATTAGCATTATTTCTAGTTTTTTTCTTTTCAGGGTGCCTCTTTGGAGGGAAAAAAGAGACCCCCAGCGAGGTAGCAACCGTTCCTCAACCTGTTACGATGCCCAAAGCTTCCTCTCCACCTCCCCCACCTACTCAGGCGACAGAAAAAGTTAAAGAAACTCAGGAGCTTCCTGTAGAGAGACAAGAGTTGTACGATGACCTCTTGAGCCGCCTGAGTTCTCTGGAACGAGACTACCGATTCTTAAAGGATAAGGTCTCCATGCTGGAATTTCTTATGGGAGAAGCAAATAAGGATTCCAAAAAAACGAAGGAAGAAATGCATGCAGAGCTGGAAAAACTCAGGACTCAACTCTCTGATTATAATACCCTTATGCTTCGCATACTGGACAGGGTAAGTAAGGAGCCTAAAAAGGAAACCTCTGCGGCGCCCCACTAGAATTATTTTACAAGAAGCTTATAATTATTCTATTATAAAGAAAGATTACTGATGGTGCTTAAACCCTTTAAGCTATTAGGTTTTTGCTTTGTCACCATGAGGAAGAAAGAGATAAAAGACAAATTTCCCAGGCTCAAGTGCCCCAGTCCCAAGGTCTTCAAGGCCAAAGGTACAAAACGCATAAAGAAACCCGCGCCCGAGGAACTAGAAGAAAATGTAGTGGCAGAGTTTATTCGCCCTGGGCGAACCCAAAAGCCGAACAGGTCTACGACTAGGGATCTGCCGAAGGCATGACTCGACCCCAAGAATTATAGAAAAAATATGGGTAAGATAATATCCATTTCCCTGACAATCTTTTTGTTAATGCTCTTTCCTCTGCCATCTGCGGCAGTATGGGTGGACCTAACTGAAGAACAAATCAACCTGGCCATCGCCTATGGCCAGACTAATAAGGAGGCAGATTACCTGACCTTCTTTAAGGAATGGCGGGTGGATTTAGGTTATGGCAAGGGTGCTGCAAGGGTCGTTACTCCTTTCTCCAAAATAGCCTTTGAGGCAAAAAATATCCCCTTTGAATCTGTCAAAATTACAAAGGATGATATAAATAGGGCCCTGGAAGAGCTAAAAGACAGGCTGGCCTTTGGAGTGTCCCTATACGGGGACGATTTGTACTTCGCTAAGGACTGTCGTGCTGTACTAACATGCCCAAATCAGACTATAAAGCCTGTAGAACAGCGGCATACCGGAGTCGCAGAAAGTACGAAATCCTGGCCTCAATCGCCTGCCTACAGGGCTATCTGCTATTATTACTTTGACCTCCATCGTATAGACCCTAATGAAACGGTAACCCTTGTTGTCACATATCCCAAAGGAAAAAAGGTAGAATTCAAATTTGACTTATCAAAAATTAAATAACTATGGGACGCTATCTCTGTTTGTTTTTTATCCTACTTTTTAACACAGTTTCTGCCCTTGCCAGCCCACCCGCGCCCAAAATATACTCTCTTGCGTCTCCGTATACGCCAATCCTTCCCGGGCAAGAAATCTTTCTGAAGGCCTATTTTAGTGACCCTGATACTGGGGAAGGTTACTCAATAAAGTGGGATATGGGCGATGGAACAGTGAGGACTAAAACCCTCCATACCACCCACGATGCCTATGCCAACCCTGGCAGGTGCAGTCCCTACAGATACGGCTGTTTTGCTATTTTGACGGCTAATCACGCCTATGATAAACCCGGTTCTTACAGCGTCTCTTTAATTGTTACCGATAGCAAGGAAGAAACGGGCATCGATAAGGTCTCACACTGCCAGTCATGTCCCCAGAGTCTTTACTACTAAAGGTGTCATCTACCCTGGAAGGCCTCATTCCTATGGAGGAGCGGAAAGAGGCATTGGCCCTTTTAGAAAGGGCCTGCCAGCCTGGGGCATATTCCCAGGAAAAAGACCTGGAGGAGACTCTTAAGGCCATCGAGGCTATCATGTCACACCTCTCAAAGAATCAGGATCCCTTGAGATGTAGCGTGCCAGCTTGCCTGGCACGTCAAACGTGCGAGCTAAACTTGCACGCTACACAGAAAGAAGCCCATAAGACACTTGAATCTCTGCTAAACTATTTTTCCAGACAAAAGAAAGGGTGCAATGAGTAGTGCAAAAGGAAACGAGCCTTCTGAGAAAGTTGCCCTAACAATTCGTGTCATTCTGAGCGAAGCGAAGAATCTGTCATTGCGAGGAGCGGAGCGACGAAGCAATCTCATTTAACTGCATAGGACATAAACTGTGTGTTGTATATACACAGGGCATTTCCCTCTTTATCTATAGCTATCATCCCAGCTTTTCCATCAATTGCCTCCAATTCCTTAAGAGATAACTTCATAGCCTCCTTTAGCCCCATGCCATCATTTACTCTCATCGCAACCCTTACAGCCAGGGCCACATTAACTATGTCCTCTCCCAGTCCTGAACAGGATAAACCCACTAGCTTGTCGGCATAGGTCCCGCATGGAGAGGCTACATCACTCACCCTTCCCGGCGTCTCAAAACCTCTCCCTCCAGTGGAGGTGGCAGATGAGATATTACCATTACTATCTATTGCTACTGCCCCTACCGTACCTTCACCCTTATAGTGTTTCTGCCATTCTGCCAATCTTTCTTTGGTAATCGGGTTATAGGGCCTGAAACCCTTAGCCCTGGCAACGGCCATGGCTTCCCTCCCAGCTAGCACTGTGAACATTTCATCTTGTAAGAGGTGAGCAACCCTGATAGGATTCTTCACCCTCTCGATGTTTATCACAGCCGAGAATCTTTGTCTCTGCCCATCCATTAAAGAGGCCGTAAGCCTTGCCTTACCATCAGCTTGTAATCTTGAGCCAGTCCCGGCATTAAAAAGGGGATTATCCTCCAGTCCGCCTACGGCGGACACCACCCCCTCTACCGCCCCCTTCTCTAAAAGCACAGGATAAGCTGCCTCAAGAAGTTTCTCCAGGACCTTTTGTATTTCTCTTTGCCTGTTTGATGGTGGTCTTTTTCCGGCACCGCCGTGGATGATGAGCTTTGGAATCATACTAATCAGCAGTAACAGCCTGCACTCTGTACGAAGCAGGTGAAGAATGCCTCTTTTTAATTACTAAATTTATCCCCAGTTGCCTTTAGCCATTGTTTTTCGTGAAATTCCAGCAGTCCCTTTTTTTCTATCCTTTGCCGGATACTGTTCTTTAAAACTTCCCCAGCCTCTGGGTCTTTCTTACACACGGAATTTATTAAGCGCATAAGCTCGCACAATTTCTTAGTTAGCCTTCGATATTTAACAAATTCCAGCGTGGCAAGGATTATGAGTATTATTGATACAAGGTCGGCTCCTATTAAGATTCCCCAAAATTCAAAATTACTAATTTTAACCCAAACCCAAACATCAAATATTCTTGAATAGAATTGAAAGAAAAAACCAAACAAAAGAAAGCCGGCAGATATTATCTTCCATAAGTTCCGCCACTCTATTTCGAGTAAACAAGCGAGTATCGCTAAATTGCCCAAGAGGAGAACTGAGAAGCTCAATTTTATAATAAATGGTGTTAAGGGTAGTCCCATATGATGAGCTAATAAAAGGCGGACTATATCTAAGATAATGTAAAATATGGAAATTCCGCAAAAAACTCCAAGGCCCGTTGTGACAGCTTGAAGTGGCAACTTCCTATTTGCAAATTCCATAACCATATATCCAATTAAATTGAATTGTTTTTTTATTTAATGCTACGTATTGTATACTAGCTAATCCACAGTGTCAAATCTTGATTTACTTGGTGATAAAAATGAAACAAATTCCCAAAGGTAGGTATGACTGCATAATCTAGCCTTAGCTTGCTTTTTATTGGGTTATCAGTCTTATTGGGACCGCTACGTTGCTCACTTCAGTAACGATGCAATTACGTAACCGATAGCCCAACCAAGAAATCCTGTGATTAATAGGAATGTTTTAAAATGTGTCAAAAACTTCCTACGCCAGCCGTGAAGTAGTTTAAAATCTTCAAGTTGTCGATTAATGAGCATGCGTTCCGCTTCGGGACTATGCCGGCCTTTGAATAGCCAACAGGCACCAGCACGGCTGAGACGGTCAAAACCGCTTGCCTGCATAACATAAGGGGCCTTCGATGAGTAAGCAAAAACAGGGAATGGTGGAGAATTATTAAACTGACTTTGAATCTCTTCTATTAGGGTTACACCAGCCTGGTGTTTATCTACAGCAAGTTCAGACGCTAACTTTTGGAGTTCCTCGACTTTAGTACGAACCTTATCTTCGATCTCCTGAGCCTTATCCTTTTCAAAAAAGTAAATGTCACAGAGAAGGACATCGGGATGCCCGGTTTTAAGAGCCGCAAGGACTTCATTGGGATTGTTAAAGAACCTCATCTTGAATTTATTCCTGTGGCTAGTTTCAAACTTCAACAGATTTGAGTCTAAATCATCAACAAACCAGAGAGTAGGTTCCATAGGGACTCCTATAATAAAAGTGAATGGCGCATAACTAGTTCATACGAAGTTCCTATATGTTTACTCCACGAAGGATTTATATTCAAGGAGTTTAAATGCATTTTGGTAGAAAAGGAAAGCTGGTTTTCAAAGTGGAGACCTGGCTGTATAATCCAGCCTCAGAGCAGTTTCTCCCTGGGCTGCCAGCTTTATTGGTACATGCCACACTACAGAATATGCCAGGCAGACGCCCTGATTGTCCTCTCGGCAGTAATAGAAGGTAATAGAAACCTTTAAAGGAAATTCAGTTGCCTCAAGCGTCTTAAAAGGGATTCGCACAGGAATACCCGGGCCTTCTAGTCTTACAATTTCTCCCTCTTTTTCAAAGGTAAGACTTCTTTTAGAATCTATGCTGTACATAAAGGGTGCCAAAGGAGAGAGGTGATAGCCTTCTGGAAAATTAAGGTTGATAACTAATTCTCCAGAGCTGTTGGCAGAAAGGGTTTGCGGGGGCAGAGTAATCTCTTTTGCACCGGGGAAAAGAAGTCCAACAGTAGGTTTCTGCTCAGGAGGTTTGAGGGTGGCGAGGGCCACTCCCATTTTAAGCTCTAATGTGTTTACCTCATTGGTTTCAAATATTCGTATGGTATGGTTATTGCTATCTGCTATGTATAACTTGCCGCCTGTAAAGGCCAATCCCCCTGGCTCGTAAAACCTTGGCTCTTTTCCGTCCTTGTACCCTGGCTTGCCGTCTCCAAGCAGGGTTCGGGCGGTCCTTTTCTCAGGTTCGATTAGTTTGATTTTATGATTATAGGTGTCTGCCACATAGAGCAATCCTTCGTGAAAGAGGACTCCCAGGGGGTGCTGGAGACGTACTATGTTCCCTTGCCCATCCACATCGCCGAACTCAAAGAGGTCAACCCCCACAATGGTACTCACCCTCTCAGACTTAAGATTTATCCCTCTTATAGAGCTAGTCTCGCTGTCGGCCACAAACAGGCTGTTTCCATCGGTGGTGAGGCCGCTGGGCTGGGCAAAGGCGCTCCCTTCTAAAGAGCCATCTATCCGGCCTTCCCTGCCGCTGCCTGCAAAGGGCTGGACAAGGCTAGTGGCCAAGTCCATTACCCATATCTGATGGTTCCCTGCCATGGCAATATAGAGTTTGTCCTCCAAAAGGCAAAGGTCCCATGGGGAATTTAGGTCGGCTTTGGTGCCAAGCCCTCCAAGGCTAAGGAAGCCCCCTTGTCTGCCTGTCCCTGCGATGGTGGTAACTGTTCTAGCCTGGAGGTCTAGTTTTCTAATAAGATGATTCTCAGTATCTGCCACGTAAAGGGTTTCCCCCTGAAGCGCCATGCCCTGGGGACGGAAGAAGCTGGCCTGGTTAAAAGGGCCATCCTGTTTTCCCATCTCACCGGAGCCTGCCACATCTATTAACCTGCCCTCCCTGGTAGTAATAACTATACGGTTATGATTAGAATCGCTGATGAAAAGTCTATCCTTTTCTGGGTCTGCAAGTATCTTTCCTGGAAATGAAAGTGGGCTTGGCCCCAGACGGTTCCTCTCCAAGGGTAGTTCCAGTGGCCCTTCTTTAACTAGCCCTTTTGAACGGAAATAGGGCAGGGTCTCCCTTATCTGCCTGTCTATAGACTCATAGTTCCCCTCCCCTGTGTATATCCCAAGCACATAACCCTCGGGGTCAATGAGCACCTGTGTTGGCCAGGCCCTAACGGCATAAGACCACCAGATTTGTAGTTCCTTATCATTCACAACAGGATGTTCAATCTCGTAGCGCATGATGGCCTGGCGGATATTCTCCGTTACCCTCTCATTAGAAAATTTGGCAGAATGAACGCCGATTACTGCCAGTTCATTAGGATAACTCTTTTCTAGCTTTTTAAGGTCGGGGATGATGTGCATGCAGTTTATACAGCAGTATGTCCAGAAGTCTAAGAGGACAAACTTCCCCTTTAGGTCTGCTAACCTGAGGGGCCTATCGGTATTGAGCCATTCAATACCTTCTGGGAATTCTGGCGCCCGTATCCTTGGGGAGGCAGAGGTAGTCATGTTTTCTCCAATTAATTGGGTCAAAAATAGCCCACATAAAAATAGTAGGGATAGGAAATATCTCATGGTGTCGGGTATTTTAAGGGGATTTGTTTTGTTGTGCAATAGAGAGCAAGTTCAATTAGAACATAGAGGTTTCTGGAAAAATCCAGGGCAGAGACGTCATTGCGAGGGGGCTAAGCCCCGAAGCGATCTCCTAAGTTATTTGCTTGAAAACATGAGGTTGCTTCTCCGCCTAAGGCGGATCGCAATGACACGAAGTATCAATGACTCACTTTTCAGAAAGCTCAATTTAAATGACATTGTAATCCTGCCTTGACCTAAAAATCTGAAAATGCTATTATTTGGTTTAAATAGAAAGGAAATTTGGTGCAGAAGATTAGGCTCACTATTGATGATAGGCAAGTAGAGGCCACTCCAGGGCAGACCATCCTAGAAGTAGCTAGCCGTTTAGGTATAAAGATTCCCACTCTATGCCACGACCCCAGGCTGAAACCCTTTGGGGCATGTAGGGTATGCCTTGTGGAGGTGGAAAAGGCGCGTACCCTCCAGACTGCCTGCTCCGCAGAGATACAGGAAGGCATGGTGGTCAGAACTAACACCAAAAAGGTCATGGATTCCCGCCGTTTCATACTGGAACTCATCCTTTCTGACCATCCCCTTGATTGCATGACCTGCGATAAGTGTGGCACCTGTACACTGCAAGACCTCGCCTATGAGTATGGAATAAAAGAGAGCCGCTTCTTCAGACAGCCGCAGAGAGGGATAGTCCCAGACCCAAACACCATGATACTGAGGGATGACTCTAAGTGTATCCTCTGTGGTCGCTGTGTCAGGATATGTGATGAGGTGGAACAGGCTGAGGCCCTGGACTTTATAAACCGCGGTTTCGATTCTGTAGTAGGTCCGGCTTATGGCGATACCCTATTGGGAACCACCTGTGAGTTCTGTGGGCAGTGCGTTTCCACCTGTCCAGTAGGGGCACTTAGGGAAAAACAGGCAGAAGGCAAGGGCAGGGCATGGGAGCTAAAAAAGACGCAAACCGTCTGCGCCTATTGTGGGGTTGGCTGTAACCTCTTCCTGAACGTAAATACAAATACAGGCAAGTTAGTAAAAGTGACCTCAGAAGTAGGCACAGTACCCAATAATGGGAATCTCTGTATAAAAGGTCGCTTCGGATACGACTTTGTCCATCATCCCGACCGCCTCACAGAGCCCCTGATAAGAAGAGGTGGAAGATTGGAGGAGGCCAGTTGGGAGGAGGCCATGAGCCTCGTTGCCTCCAGATTACTGGAAATCAAGGAAAAATACGGTTCCCAGAGCATAGCCTGCATTGGTTCCGCCAGGTGCACAAACGAAGAGAATTATTTGATGATGAAGTTTGCCCGTGCAGTGGTGGGAACCAATAGCATGGATATGTGCGCCCGTACCTGACACGCCCCCACTGTGGCCGGTCTGGCCGCAAGCTTTGGTAGTGGGTCTATGACCAATTCCATTGGGGAGATACCCTCCGCCGATGTACTCTTCCTCCTTGGAGCCAACCCCACAGAGGCCCATCCTATTATAGGACTACAGATGCGGGCCGCCCTCCGGAGGGGTGCCAAATTCATTGTGGTAGACCCAAGAAAGACCTGGCTGGCGGAGAGGGCACACTATCACTTACAGGTAAGACCAGGAACAGATTGTATCCTCCTTAATGCCATAATGAATGTCATTATCTCTGAGGGGCTGGAGGATAAGGAATTCATCCGCAATAGAACAGAAGGCTTTGAGGCCCTTAAGGAATATTGTAAAGACATCACCCCTGAGAAGGCCGAGAGGATAACTGGTGTACCAGCTAGGGATATTAAAGAGGCCGCAAGACTTTACGCCGAAGCGGATAAGGGCGCCATATTTTATACCCTCGGAATAACGGAGCACGTCTGCGGTACTGAAACCGTGCGCACCATAGCCAACCTTGCCATGCTTACAGGGCACATAGGAAAACCTAGCTCAGGTGTGAACCCCCTGAGAGGACAGAACAATGTCCAGGGTGCCACAGATATGGGTACTACACCCGACAAATTCCATGGATACCAGTTGGTAGCTGACAGGGCGGTAAGAGAGAAGTTTGAGAAGGCCTGGGGGGTTAAATTGCCCGCCATTAAGGGGCTAATGTCCCCTGAGATGTTTGACGCCGCTAATGAAGGAAAACTTAAAGCCCTTTTCATCATGGGCGAAGACCCTGTCATGAGCCAGCCTAATCAGGAACATATAATAAGTGGACTCAAGAACCTGGAATTCGTTGTAGCAGTGGACATATTCCTGAACGAGACGGCAAAGTACGCCCAGGTTATCCTTCCCGCAGCCAGTGCCGCCGAGAAGGACGGGACCTTCACCAACTCCGAGCGGAGAGTGCAGCGGGTCAGAAAGGCCGTGGAACCCATAGGCAACTCTAGGGCAGACTGGCAGATTATATGTGAGCTAGCAACAAGGATGGGTTATCCTATGAAATACAATCATCCCAGTGAGATATGGGACGAACTGGCCTCTCTTGCACCTAACCTCTTTGGAGGCATTTCTTACGACAGGATAGAAAAGGTAGGTATCCAGTGGCCATGTCCCACTAAAGACCATCCCGGCACCCAGTACCTGCACAAAGATACCTTTGCTAGAGGATTAGGCCAGTTCTATGCACCGCCCTGCCGCCCACCAGCAGAGAAGACGGACAGTGAATTCCCCCTTATCCTTTCTACAGGCCGTACCCTCTTCCAATACAATGCGGGGACTATGAGCCGCCGCTCTGCGGGGTGCACTCAGATGGAATCCGAATGTTTTGTGGAGATAAGCCCCTATGATGCCTCAATGTATGGAGTTCAAGATGGAGATGTGGTGAGGGTAATCTCTCGCCGTGGAGAAGTGCTGGCCAGGGCCCATGTGGTAGACATAAAGGAAGGGGTTATCTGGATGCCAATGCACTACGCCGAGGCTGCCGCCAACCGCCTCACCGTAAGCGCCTACGATAACATCACTATGACCCCCGAGTACAAAGTCTGCGCTGCAAGGGTGGAGAGGGTAGGAGAAGGTAGATTAGTAAAAGTATCAACAGGGGACAGGAAACAGGAAACAGGTACTAAGTAAAGATTTTCTCTTTTTCATGTTCCTTGTGACCTGTGACCACAACTCCAGAATATGAGGTCTGCGCCGCAGTAGAGAAGGTTACACTGGCATAGGGATTTATCTAGGCCCGTATTCTTTAAAGACGGTAATTCTTTAAAGAAAGGAGACTATTATGGGGGTAAAGGCGGTAGTCCTTTCAGACTTGCACCTTGGCGCTTATGCGAGCATCCTCTGCAATCAAAATCCTAACAATGCCCCGCCAGACAAAATAAATTTGAACTCGCCAATCAATAATGCCATAGATGACCTCACCAATGTTATATTGAATATAGCTTCAAACAAAGGGACTGAGGAGCCTAAAATTGATGAACTTATCCTTTTGGGTGACATCCTGGACCTCATATTAGATGAAAGTAAGGATGCACAAGGGCCTTACAGGGATTCGAGAGAGAACGTCAAGGCACTATTGGAATCGTTTGATAAGGCAAAGCTTGATATAGGGACAGTCGTCTATGTGCCAGGAAATCATGACTACGGACTTTGGGTCGACGCAGTAGAGGAAAAATATAAACCCAAACCTTATTCCGAATGTCTTAAAACAAACTTTAAGGTTGTTGAAAAGAATGGCAAGTGGGATGTTGAGTACTCCGTTATTACTAATAATCCCTTCAAGATTGTCTCTTACCAGAGCACATATAATACTAAGGTGGTTTATCCGTTTTACTGCTTCCAGGTTAAAAATCACTTCTATATGTTCCACCATGGCCATCTTACCTCTTCCCTCGTTCTGGGAGGCAAGAAGGGAATTAAGGAAGCCCGTGACGTTGAAGAACTTGAATCCATGGCCCATTCTATCATCTATACGCTTTGGGGAACCAGCGCTAAAGAAGATTTTATAAAAAGACAATGGAGGTTAATCAAGGAGTGGGGTTACCTGTACCCTTACGGGATTTATCAAAATGTTAGAGAATCCTTAACTAGCCGTATTTGGCCCTCAAATGTTGGAACGTACTATCAGATAGACGCACAGGGCGTGGACGAACGTGAACCTGAAGATATTGCCTGGTTTATAAAGAGGTGCAATGTGCCGAAGCTTATACCTGACCCTCAAGACATTGAGTTTCACTACGTCTGTGGTCACACCCATATTGGCGGCCGAATAGGGGCCTCCAGGCAGAAATGTTTTATAGAAACAGAAAAAGGCAAAAAATACATAAATCTATGGAACACCGGGGGATGGATATGCCCTGAAGGGATATTCCCCCCTTACGCTTTTATCTTCTATGTAAGGAATGACGGTAGCCCCGGAAGGTATCTCCTACTACCCTCAAAGTTTCAAACGTCTCAATACTATTACAACCCAAATGTACTAATACAACACGGGATGGTAAAGAATTATATAGACTAAAGCAGCGGCACTTCCGACCCACCAAGACCTTATCCTTTAGCAGCTACAACTGTGTAGCCCCACTCAGGCTGTGGCTCAAAGATAACTGTGTAGCTTAGAAGCAAAAATTTATCTTTTTCTTATTAAACGATATATTTCTCAAAGTATTGGGCAAGTGCTAAAAGAATGTAATAGTAACTCAACCACTTGCATAATCTATATCTTTCCCTGCACAAATTTCTGTTGCTCGTTTTTTAACATATCTATGGGTGGATTATCCCATCCAAAAAGGTCTATAAGGTCTCTAAAAGCGTCAAAAGCAAATTCATAAGTTTTATTTAGTATATCTTCCACAGGATAAGTATTAATCCATGGCCAGCTATATGTTTTTGAAACATGGGGCATGATACGTGGCCATGAATCTGCAAGCAAATGACGGTCTAAAAGGTCATACAATGTAAGTTGAATTACCACATTTGGGTCAAAAATGTTCTGTTGCACTAAACGTTTAGCAAATTCAAAAATTTCGGTTAGTGTGTATAAAGTATTGAACACACTCAGTATTTTTTCCACCGTCGACTTATCTCCAGGTGCCCAAACATTTTGATATTTGATATTACCCGACCAATCCTCTCTGAGTGCTAGTAAGTGAACAAAATTAGCGCTTTGAGTCATCCTCCAAAATTCAATATGGTTTTCCCAATCTTTAAAGCTTTCCATACAGTTTCCAATAATATAAGGTTCATGCTCGCCAACGCTAAAATAGTGCGGATAATCCCAACCGCGCAAACCGACCACAGCATTACGAACAACGTCTTTAATTTTGCTTCTTTGTTCAATTCTTTTTTCTTGATAAACCTCTGGGTGGATGTTAATGACCCAATATCCTTTTGATTTGATTTTGTTTATGGTTTTATCTTTTTGGTTCATAGGATGTCTTTTATTTCTGCATAAAATTGTTCTTTATCATCTTCCCAGCTTTTGGAAATCTCGAGTCGCTGTTTTCTTTTTAGAAACTGGTCCAATTCTTTATCTACAGCTAAGTTAATAATCTCTCTCATTTCTGTCTCATTATCTACCTTTTTCGTCTCAGGCTTGTGCGTTCTGATATATAAAGCCCCTTTAACTAAGGGTTCCTTTCCAAGATTTTTTCCATCCTTTCTACAAATAATAGGAGAATACAAAAACTCTTGAATTAAAAATACAATAAAACATTTACCGCCATATTCCATATTCTTTATCTCAAATCTTGGTTCTGGTTCTCCAATATTTCTAACATCTTGATAAATCTTCTCTTGATCGTATGTCTTTAAATGATTTTCTTCCATTCCTTCAATTTCAAAAGATTTATCTGGATTCTGCTTAACACCTAAAATTATTTTTCCACCATCCTTTATATTTGACATTCCTAAGATTGATTTGACAATTTCCTGAAGCTGTTGTTGCTGATTAAGGTCGTTCCAAGGGATAGACGGCTTTAATTCCACTGAACGACTTTCAAATGGAGCTTCTAAAATTCCTTTTATAATTGTGTCAACTGGTACTGGATCTATCATGCCTATATCTTAAACTTAGATTTTCTTAATCACCAACGGCTCATCGAAATTGTTCTGCACAAAGAAGCTATTTTATTTTTGGTATCTCCAAGAATCGCCTGCGGACGTGTCTTATCTGATAAGTCTGTTTACTCTTGACTATCAGCCTTCTGTGGTCGGGCTGAAGAAGCCAGGCCTGTATGTCCTCCTCGCTTTCCCACTCTGAGACAAAGAGGTACTTGTATTTGTTGTCCGTACTTGTAAAGATTTCTGAGGAAAGCAATCCTTTTGCCTGGTTGGCTATTGGCAAAAATTCGCAGAGATCGTTTAAAAATTCTCCCAATCCCTCTGGTTTAATCTCCATAGTAAACAAGCTGAGAACGGGCATTTTACTCTCCTGTTAGGCTAAAGGGCTTGAGGTTATACATTAGTACCTATCCCTAGAATTTCTTACTCCAGATTCACCCACACGCTTTTTACCTGGGTATAGAGTTCCAGGCTGTGGATGCCCTGTTCCCTGCCGAAGCCAGACTGTTTGTAGCCTCCGAAGGGACTTGCAGGATCAAAGGCGGCGTAGGTGTTGATCCAGACGGTGCCTGCCCTTAAACGGCGGGCCACCAGGTGCGCTTTCCTTATATCCCTGGTCCATACCCCCGCCGCTAGGCCGTAGTCGCTCAGATTCCCCGCCTCTATTGCTTCATCTATATCCTTAAAGGTGACGGTAGCTAGCACGGGGCCAAAGATTTCTTCCCTGGCAATCTTCATGTCGTTTTTCACATTATCAAAGATGGTAGGCTTTATGAAGTAGCCCTTACCACCAAGAGGTTCGCCACCGCAGGCTAACCTGCAGCCCTCTTTTTTCCCCTCCTCAATGTATCTTATGACCTTGTTAAACTGACCCTGAGATATCAAAGGCCCAATCTCTGTCTCGGGGTCTAATGTATCTCCCACCTTCAATTTGTTGGCGAAGGTAGTCATCTTCTCAATGAACTCATCGTGAAGCTTCTTTTCTAAAAGTAACCTGCTGCCCGCATTGCAGCACTCCCCCTGGTTAAAAAAAATACCAAAGAGGGAACCTTTTATTGCGGACTCAATATCAGCATCGGCAAATACTATATTAGGGCTTTTGCCGCCAAGCTCCATGGATACCCTCTTCAGTGTGTCTGCGGCGTTCCGCATGATGGATTTACCAGTGATGGTTTCTCCGGTTAAGGCTACCACATCAATTCCTGGGTGCTGAGCTATAGCGGTACCAACCGTCTCCCCAGAACCAGTTAGTATGTTAAGCACGCCCTCAGGTAGCCCCGCCTCCATAAAAAGCTCTCCAAGGCGGAGGCAAGTTAGCGGCGCCAACTTGGAGGGCTTAAGCACCACCGTATTGCCGCAGGCCAGGGCAGGCCCTAGCTTCCAGGATGCCAAAACTAGAGGGAAGTTCCATGGTATTATTTGTCCTACCACACCCACAGGTTCTCTAAGTGTATAGTTGAAATAGTTACCCCTGACAGGGATGGTCTCTCCATGGATCTTGTCCGGCCAGCCCGCATAATAGAAGAAGGTTTCCGCCGTGTAAGGAACATCCCCTTTACGGCTTTGGGTAATAGGTTTGCCGCTATCCACGGTCTCCATGACGGCAAGTTCTTCCAGGTTCTTCATAATGAGTTCAGCCACCTTTGCCAGGATTTTGCCCCTGTCCCTTGCATCCATTTTAGGCCACGGCCCCACCTCAAAGGCCTTCCTGGCGGCCTTAACTGCTAAAGCCACGTCCTCTTTATCTCCTTCGGCTATTTTCGTAATAACCTCACCAGTAGCAGGGTTAATGGTCTCGAAGGTCTTGCCGGAAAGAGAATCTGCCCATTTCCCATCAATAAGCATCTTCCCCGGTTTTATCTTTGTTGGCTGTGGAGTGGTTGCTGTAATCATTTTTATACCTCCAATAGATTCACTTCTTTCACTACAAGATTTAGACTTGATGGGTTACCACATCTGGTAAACTAGGTAGCATTTTTATTACCACTGGTTCGGTAAGGAGAAAGTCCTGCCTTTTTATACCGTCAAGGGCTTTTCTCAAAGGGATCTCACGGCAGGGTTCTACAGTCAGGATGAAAGGAAGTATTTTGTCTGCCGCGCCCGTGAAGCCGCATTTTTTCTTAAAATAGGTCCTTTCCTCCTGAGAATGTCGAAGTTGGAGAACCTCATCTACATTGACCATGTTCTCTTTGAGGTAGCTCAGGATTTCACTCACTATACCTGGCCTGTCCTTGACCACAAATCTTATGTAGTATTTGTTTTCCTCTTTTTCCTCAAGGAGCTTATTGTGCTGGAAGCCTATTGGCCTGCGCTGGATATGATGTCCCATGGCGATGGAGACGACGTCTGAAACGACGGAGTTAGCCGTAGGTCCTGCTCCTGCCCCTTTTCCCACAAAGCACATGGTCTCACAATATTGACTGTCTACCAGGATTGCATTTAGGGCACCGTCCACCCGTGCCAGTACATGGTCGCTCTTCATCATGATTGGAGACACCCTTGCGACTACATCATTATCTTTTCTCCTGATATATCCCAAGAGTTTTACGTTTGAATGCAGTTTTTGTTGCGCGTAGTCAAAATCAACTTTTTCAAGGTGGTCTATACCTTCTGTGGTGACATCCTCTCTTTTTACAAAAAGGCCGTAAAGGAGCTGCAGGAGGACAATTAGCTTATCTCTGGTGTCATAGCCTCTTATATCGGCTGTAGGATCGGTCTCTGCGTAGCCCAACTTTTGGGCTTCCTGGAGGGCTGATTCAAATGTCTTACCCTGATTGCTGATGCTAGAAAGTATATAGTTGCAAGTGCCGTTCAGAATACCGTAGAGTTGATTTATGTGGTCTGGTAGAAGTCCTTCACCCAGGGAACGTATTATTGGGATACCCCCAGCCACAGAGGCCTCAAAACGTAGGTCCCTATTAGCCTCTGTAGCGGCTCGATGAATCTCTTCTCCATAGCTGGCCAGGACAGCCTTGTTGGCAGTTACCACTGCCTTGCCTGCCCTAAAGGCGTCTATAATGTAATTTGCTACATTTTTGGCATCCTCCTGCCTTTCGAGACCCAGAACCTCTACTACTATAGATATCTCTGGATGCTTTGTTACCTCGGCAGGTCGGGTTGTGAATTTTTGAGGCAGACTGGAGAACCAGGGCTTCTTTTGTGGGCTTCTTGTGTATATCTTCTCTATCTCTAGGCGAAGGCCTAGCTTCTTTTCCAATTCCTGACTATCCTGGAAAAGGATATCCTGTACACCATTGCCCACAGTTCCAGAACCAAGCAGTCCTATTTTTACTACCTTGTTTGCCATTGTGTATAGTATACCCTATTAAAAGAGAGAGGCAATCCCCACTTTAAGAACAAATTTCAAATAGATTTATGACCTATAATTTGTGATTAGAAATCGATTTATCCTTGACACTTTTTACCAATTTTTATTAGAATTCATTCTTGGTTGTGTTTTATATAGAGGATAGAAAGCGCATATCTTATGGGTAAAAGAATAGTTATAGTCGAATCACCTACAAAGGCAAAGACCATAAATAAGTTCTTGGGCTCCAAGTACAAAGTATGTTCTTCAATGGGGCACGTAAGAGACCTGCCTGAAAGCAAGCTGGCTGTGGATGTGGAGAAGGACTTTGAACCACAGTACCAGATTATTCCTAGCCGTAGGGAAGTGGTAAAGACCTTAAAGGAGGAAACGAAGGGCGCCGAACTGGTCTATCTTGCCCCTGATAAAGATAGGGAAGGGGAGGCGATCGCCTGGCACCTATGCCATGCCCTGAAGCTACCTGAGGATAAGGTACGTAGGGTCGTCTTTAACGAGATTACCCCTGAGGCTATTGAAAAGGCTTTCCAATATCCTAGTACCATAGACATGAACAAGGTGAATGCCCAGCAGGCAAGGAGGATATTGGACCGACTGGTAGGCTATCAAATAAGCCCAATTTTATGGAAGAAGGTAGCTAAGGGGCTAAGTGCAGGGAGGGTGCAGTCAGTAGCCGTAAGACTTCTGGTGGAAAGGGAGAAGGAAATCCAGGCCTTCAAACCCCAGGAGTATTGGGAAATTACGGCAAGGCTTAGGCCTAAAGGCTCTAAGGAAGACGAGTTTTTTGCCAAGCTCTGGAAAGAGGGTGAAAAAGAGGTTGCCCTCCATAACGAGGCCGAAGCCAGGAGATTGGTAGGGTTTCTTAAAAACTCTAAGTTCGTAGTCAGCGAGGTAACTAAACAGAGGAGGCGTAATGCACCTCCACCGCCCTTTATAACCAGCCAGTTACAGCAGCAGGCCTCTATCCAGCTCCGCTTTAGTACAAAAAAGACAATGCTCCTGGCCCAACAGCTTTATGAGGGTGTTGATCTAGCAGAAGGTCCGGTGGGGCTTATTACGTATATGAGAACGGATTCATATCATCTCGCCCAGGGGGCCCTTGAGGCTGTAAGAAGCCTCATCCTCCAAGAATTCGGAAAAGATTACTTACCCCCTGCGCCTAATCATTTCCCTTCCAGAAAAGGAGCCCAGGAGGCCCATGAGGCAATACGCCCCACTTATGTAGAACTTACCCCCGGAAGGGTAAAACCTTATCTTACAGAAGACCAGTACAAACTATACGAGCTTATCTGGAGGCGTTTCGTAGCCTGTCAGATGACACCCGCGCTATATGACCTTACAGATGTAAAGATAACGGCCAATAATTGCATCTTCAGGGCTAAGGGCAGAGTACTTATCTTTCCTGGTCATACCTTGCTCACTGGGTCTATGGAAGAAGAGGCCCTTCCAGAGTTAGAAGTAGGGAAAGAGTTAGAACTTCTGGAGCTAGAACCGAGCCAACACTTCACAGAGCCTCCCCCAAGGTACACCGAAGCCACCCTAGTAAAGGCCCTGGAAAAAAATGGTATAGGCAGGCCCAGCACCTATGCCCCCATTATCTCCACTATCCAGGATAGGGGTTACGTAAAGAAGGAAAATAGCACCCTCATCCCTACTGAACTAGGTATCCTGGTCACAGACAAACTTGTTCAGCATTTTCCTAGGATTTTGGACGTGGAATTCACCTCCTCTATGGAGGAGAGGCTTGATGAGATTGAAGAGGCCAAGGCCGATTGGGTGAGTATCTTGAAGGAATTCTACGGCCCTTTTAAAGTGGAACTGGGAAAGGCTATGGAAGAGATGCGTAGCGAAAAGGGCACTGCGGAGGAGAGCGAACACACCTGTAAGCTCTGTGGTTCTCCTATGGTGATTCGCTGGAGTAAGACAGGAAAGTTTCTTGGGTGCTCCACTTATCCAAAATGTGAATTCACTATGCCACTTCCTACAGATCATCAGCCTGTAATGGAGGGTACTCCTTGTGACAAATGTGGAAGCCCCATGGCCATTAAAAGTGGTCCCTATGGGAATTTCTGGGGATGTACATCCTATCCAAAATGTAAGAATGTCAAACCCGTTACCACCGGGGTTAAGTGCCCCCAGGAGGGTTGTGATGGAGAGCTAGTACAGAGACGGTCCAAGAAGGGTCGAAAATTCTTTGGTTGCAGTAAATACCCCCAATGTAAGTACGTTACTTACAAGCTGCCAGAAAAAACCCCAGCCCAGGAAACGGCTGCCAGCTAAAGACACCAAATTACAAATTTCAAATTGTAAATTCCAAATGTGTAATCTGTAATTTGTAATATGTTGTTAGGCCTATGGTTTTATGGTGATGAAACCCCTGCTCTTCAGTAGCAAGGCTATCGGCTCTCCTGCTTTTTGTGCCTCAATTAAGGCTTGACGAAATTCCGAGGGGGTTTTAACAGGTTTCCGCCCTAATTGAAGTATAAGGTCGCCGGGTCCCATATTTGCCTTTTCAGCAGGGCTTCCAACTTCTACACCGGTAACTACCAGGCCCTTTTCCCCCTGGTATCCCAGGGATTGAGCAACCTCAGCAGTTAATTCTTGAAGGGTTAAGCCAAGTCCAACTTCCTCAGGAGCACCTTTCCTGGCAACCGAAACAAATTTCCTATCTCCCAGGTCTTCTGGTTGTTCCTCAATTTTTATTGGAATGGTTAGAAAGCCCTTGTCCCTTAGGATAGAAACATTTACCACGCTCTCCACATTGAGGTGGCTGATATATTTCTGCAGGTAGCTGGGATCCGTCATTTTTTTATCCCCTATTGCTAAAATGACGTCGCCAGGTTTTATACCGCCCTTAGAGGCTGGTGTATCATCCCAAACCTCTGAAACAAAGGCCCCTTGGCAAGAGGGAAGGCCGTATTCTATAAGCATCTCCGTTTCATTCTTGAAGCCCAGGCTCTTGGCCAATTCGTCATCGATATCAAGTATGCCCACTCCCAAGTAGCCCCTTACCACCCTTCCCTTCTCTATCAGGCTACGGCTGACCTCTTTTGCTATATTTGAGGATATGGCAAAACCTACTCCTTGGAACCCGCCAGTACGGGTGGCGATGGCAGTATTTATGCCTATCACCTCTCCACGGAGGTTTACCAGTGGCCCACCACTATTACCAGGGTTGATTGCCGCATCTGTCTGAATAAAATCCTCATATGCAAAGGGCTTCTGAAAAGGAACAACACCTTGCCTGCCTACAGCACTTACTATCCCAGCCGATACAGTTTGCTGGTAACCAAAAGGGCTTCCTATGGCTATTATCCAATCTCCCACCTGTACTAGTTCCGAGTCACCAAACTCCGCAGGCTCAAGGCCGCTTCCATCTACTTTTAGCACAGCCAGGTCAGTCTTTGAGTCTACCCCTACCACCTTGCCTTCATAAGTCTTACCATTAGCAGTGGTTACAAGAATTGTCCCCTCCTCATGACCCTCTATTACGTGGAGGTTTGTAAGGATACGGCCCTTTTCATCTATAATCACACCGGAGCCCTGACCCCATTGCGGAATATCAAAACCACGATGCGGATCACCCCCTCCTTCAGGTTCAAAAGGCTCAAAGCCTGGTCCCCTGTGTTCAACATCTTTTGCTCCCTTGCTTCTTGTACTTATGCTTACTACTGAGGGGCTCACCAGTTGCGATACCTTATGAAAGGTCTCAACTAGAGGCTTTATCTTTTGCTCTAACTCTTTTAGCTCCTTTTTAATGCTATCTCTTGAGTTAGCCTGGCCATCTGCGGCGGATAGAACTAATCCTAAAAGGCACGAAAATATTAGAGTGGCGATGGTTAACAATGCTGTGTATTTTTTCATATTTTTGCTAACCTTTAGGTTTAATAAAACGCATTTTACTATACCACATTTTCAGCCTCTTTTCCAAGACTAAAAATGAGAGTGAAGCTAATTTCAAATCAGTTTTTAAAAAAGCCTTTGTCTTCTCTACAGTAGTAAGTAAAATTGTTTTGTTAAATTGAAACTGGAGGAATCGCCGTTGAGAGTGTTAGTGATTGGAAGCGGGGGGAGGGAACATTGTCTGGCGTGGAAGATCGCCCAGTCTCCCAGACTTAAAAAGCTCTACTGTACCCCTGGGAACCCAGGTATCGCATCTGTGGCAGACTGCGTGGACATTACCTCAGATGATATAGGATCCCTTTGTAACTTCGCTCTTAAAGAGAAAGTGGATTTTACAGTAGTTGGCCCGGAGGTACCTTTGGTAGCAGGACTGGTAGACCGCTTCCAGGCTAACGGATTAAGGGCCTTTGGCCCCACGAAGAAAGCAGCTCTCCTGGAAGGGAGTAAGGCCTTTTCCAAGACCCTTATGAGGAAGTACGGTATTCCCAGCGCCGAGTTTCGCATCTTTAGCGAGATTACACCTGCCAAGAGGCATATAGAGTGTATTAACGGCTCTTTGGTGGTAAAAGTGGATGGGTTGGCAGGGGGGAAGGGTTCCTTTGTCTGCAAGAGTCCAGAAGAGGCCCTGAAGGCCGTCGATTTAATTATGAGAGAAAAGGTCTTTGGGCCAGCGGGAGAGAGGGTAATAATTGAGGAGTATCTGGAAGGGGAAGAGGTCTCCATCATGGCCCTTACTAATGGAAAAAGTATTATACCTCTGGAACCGGTCCAAGACCATAAGGCGCTGTATGAGGGAGATAAGGGGCCAAACACAGGAGGCATGGGAGCTTATACACCAGTGCCCAAGTTCACTCAAGAACTCTCGATCAAGGTAGAGAAAGAGATTCTCGTCCCCACTGTGCATGCCATGAAACGTGAGGGAAGACCCTTTAAGGGGGTGCTTTATGTAGGTTTGATGCTAACCGCTGCTGGCCCAAGGGTATTAGAGTATAACGTGCGGTTTGGAGACCCTGAGACGCAGCCCTTACTAATGAGATTGCAGGGAGATTTCTTGAGTCTCCTTCTTGCCACTGTAGAAGGACGACTGGAGAAGGTGGAATATGGGTGGGATCCAAGGGCGGCCCTATGTGTAGTCATAGCCTCCGCAGGTTATCCAGGCAATTATGAAAAAGGAAAAGAGATAAAGGGGCTTGAGGCCTTATCTGGAGCTGAGGATCTGATGGTCTTCCACGCTGGTACTGCTCTAAGGCAGAAGAAGGTTGTTACCACAGGGGGAAGGATTTTGGGCGTTACCGCTCTAGGTAAGGATTTGCCCGAGGCCCAGAAAAAGGCCTATAGTGCGGCTGAAAAAATTAGCTTCGACGGTGCCTATTATCGAAAGGACATAGGATGGCGTGCCATCGCAAGATTAGGGGCTAGGGGTTAGGGACTAGAGAAGAAGCGTCTATTATCTATAGATGGCAAACAGAATAAAGAACTTTAAAGACCTTGATATTTGAAAAAGGTCTATAAGGTTGGCAAAACAAATATATATTATTTCAGAAATCTTTCCTAAAATCGAGCTTTATGGCTTAACTAATCAGCTATGGCGTGCTGCCATATCTGTACCTTCAAATATTGCTGAAGGGCATACAAGAAAGTACACAAAAGAGTTTAGGCAATTCTTGTATGTTGCCCTAGGTTCTTTAGCTGAAATGGAGACATTGTTAGTGCTGGCTGTTGAATTAAAATTTACGCATCAAGGCAAAATCATTCCGTTGCAGAAAGAAATAGAAGAACTAAGTAAAATGATAAATTCTTTGCTATCCAAACTTAAGTTTAGAACGTAAGACTAACTTGTCCTCTCCGCCTACTCGCTAATTCCTAATCCCTAGCCCCTAAACCCTATTCCCTAACCCCTAGTTTACCCCTTGAAAACTCTCAAAAGTTGTATTAAACTTTGTTACAAGGAGTAAAATTGTTTCAAGGCTTCGCCTTCGCAATAACCATAAAACATGAACCGTCGTGCGAGCGAAGTAATCTCATATTTTAAAAGTATCTGGGTTTAGGGCGCAAATCCTACTAAAATTGACTGAACCCTAACCCCTAACCGGTGGCGGGGTAGCTCAGTTGGCAGAGCAGCGGACTCATAAGCCGCGGGTCGGAGGTTCGAATCCTCTCCCCGCTACCATCTCTTTCCCTTAAGACATCATTTATGAAGTAAAATTACATGGGGGGATAAAGCCATTTAAGTTCTTTATACTATTTCCCCCAATCCTTACCCCCTAATCTCTAGCTACTGTATTACTCCTAACCAATCCCTCATCAAGAATATCACCCTACCTATAAGGAGAGACATACGGCCCATAACTGTGTAGCCGAAGGATGCGCCAAAAGAGATCATCAGGAACCAAATGCCTATCCTTGATAGCCAGCCGACAGGACCCTTATGCTCCACAGAGAAGAAAAAGTAAATTAGGACGGATATAACCCCCAGGAGGATGAGTAGGGTGTTGATACTTGGCAGTAGCGTCTCACCTCCATAAAACACAGGCCGCATGGAAGGTTCTAGCTGTTTGAGGATAAAGGTGTGGATGTAATTAGGGATGGTTACTCCGGCTCCCAACCCTATCACAAAGGCAAATGTCAAGCGGCTCAACCAGACAAGCCTCCTTGTGAACCTGAGGAGCATGAATATGCCGAGAAACATGGGCACGAGAAGAAGGTACTGCGCATGCTTCCCTGTAAAAAGGGGGACAAGGAGTGGGTCATATAGGTCGGGTTTCAGGGCATTAAACCAGGTGATTATAACTGTATAGCCCAGAGCCACTCCAACGTATAGATTTTCTACCACCTTAAAGGTGGGGTTATCCTTATAAAGAAAGCTGTATATTGCCAGGGTGAGACCAGCGGCGATCATTGTACCAATGCCTTCCCAGCTAAAACTCAACCTTCCCAGGAGGAAAAAGAGTAGGTTTACCAGTGCGAAGAGGCTAAGGGTACCTGTTAGGATCCAGAAGTCAATGCTCTTATTTTTCATGTTTATCATCTACTCTGTCTCCTTTTGGATCTGAAGCCGCCGCTGATAAAGAAGACTACATTTCCAAAAAGGACGAAGAGGACTACCAGGCAATGGGTCACACTCTGGGGGAGCATACCCTTAAAGGCCTGTGCTTTACATTCTGCCAGAGTCTCGTATTCTGCAGCCCCCTTCAACCCTGCCATGAGGCCGTTTATCTGGCGACTATCTAGATAGGGATACATATCTGGACCAATAACTGCCGTGCAACCGGCTCCCATTTCAAACTGATATTTCTCCTTCCCGAAGGCAATCCAGGTCTCTATCGTAACCCCAGCTGCTAGGTCAATTAAGTAGTCTATATCTTTGAGGCTTTCAACGCCTTCTAATGCTGGAAGCATAGTAGTATCGTTGCCGTAAAAATCCTTTAAGAAGGCAGTATGGATATCCTCTCCCATATTCATAATCAATGAGGCCCCTCCCGGTTTGTAGCCCAGGAAGACGTAATCCTCCTTGTATTTCTTCTGATACAATGAGGCAACAGAGTTCATGGCCTGTTCAGCAAGCCCTGTCCCACTTGGGTTATGGGTCATGCCAATAACCTTTAACCCCTTGCGAAAGCTGTGGTGAAGTAAGGCAAGGGCCATGGGCTGAAGCTCTTCCTTGCTAGAAGGGTCGTAATCAAAAGAAATTAGCAGATGAGCCCCCACGGGCAGGGACTCTATCTTGTCATAAATTCTTTGCACGGGAGGACTAGCGGGCACAGGCAGACTGAATTTAATAATAAGTGATGCTATGACCGCCAGGCCCACTGCTGCAAAGATTATTCGCCTATCTATATTAAGTAGCCTTTGCATTTAACTTTTGATCCTTGAACGCAGGCTAAAGCCTGCGGCTACATTTTAACTCTTGAACTTTTAACCCCTTAACCACTTGAACTCTTAAACTTTGAACTTTAATTTTTAATCTCCTCCACCCAGATACTGTCTTTCGACACCTAAGATAATCTTGATAGATGTGGCAATGGCGCCGAGGCTAACGCCCAGGAGTATCCCCCGCTTGGCGGCCATATTTGGCACCCCCATAATCCAGTCTGCAGCTAAAGGGATGTACTGAGAGATGAGGGCCCCAACAGGTACCCTTCCCAGCATGACAATTATAGCTGCTAGCAGCAGTACAGTGGATTCTACTGTCCTGGCCCTGAAGGTTCGGTAGGCTGCCGAGGCCATAAAGAAGGCAAGGATGGAAAAGATGGTAGCCCCTGCCGGAACCTGAATGTAAAGGAAGAGCCAATCAAACATGGTGCCCTCTTTTTTATCGTGCCAGAAGGCCTCCCCGCCATTATAAAGGCCAAAGGCAATGGTAATAAATGCACCCAGGAAGACAAAGATACTGTAACCCCATCCTGCCGCCTTTCTACGGATGCGGGTCCAGTGTAGGTGGAACAGGCTGTAGACCCCTATGAACACCGCAAAGCCTGCAATTATCCTATCCCAGCGGGTCATTAGCTCCAGGAATGCCTTGGAGTAGGGATGTGGGACAAAATATTGAAAGGTCATAAGCACTCCTATAACAAATGCTATGGCTAAAGGTAAAGTTCGACGCAAGAAGATCAAGTTGTTCCTCCTGGGTTAAAATGCCCTAAAGACCTGGCTGACAAACTGTATACCAAAGCTGGAAAGGATTGTCCCAAAAAAGAGGATAACTATGATAGCGGCCTTGCCCACGTCCTGTGCCCTGAGGGTACCTAAAAGCATAGGCTCTCTAGACAGATAAGCGCTGGCGGCGTAGAGTTCTTCTCCCATAAGGGTATAATCACAGGTAGTTATAAAAAAAGGGAGTTGGGTATAAGCGTCTGTGCCGGCTATCTGAATGGCCCCTGTGGCGGCACCCGTCTCTGCTAGGATAAGACTCTCAGCAAAAAAATAGCCAATAAAGAAGTTTGCCGCTGGCCGCTCTCTGGTCATAATACCACTGACCGCTGCCACATAAGGGAACTGTTCCGAGGCAACCATCACCACATAATCCGGGTTATAAGCGTCGGGGCGCCCAGCCTCAAGGTAGGCCTCTTTGACCACCTCCTGGCTGACTGAAAGGACGATAGGGTCATTGTTTACTACTTTTAATATAGCATCATACTCAGCTATGCGGCGCGCTATACGGCTCAGGATATTTACGGCGGCCATAGTGGATATGCTGCCCATGCTGGTTAGACCATGAACAAAGAGGACTGGCCTACCCATCTCTGTGGCCCTGCCCAGGGCCTCGTCTACCGCATCCAGCCCGCTTATCTTCCGTAAAAAGAGGTTGGGATTCCTCCTGGCATGGATTATGAAAAATATTACCACCCCTGAAAAGGCCATCATAATTATAAGGTTGTTTATCTTGTAAATGTTAAACCAGTTTCCCTTGGCCGTGGCCGATACCACCTGTTCTGTTGGTACAAACTCCTCCCCCCTGGCCGTGGCTAGCTTAAAATAGTAGATGGCCTGCCGGTTTTTATCTGAAGCAAAATAGCGTCTAGGGTCTATCTGTAGTTCATGAAAGTCCTTGCTCTTCTTGCGGAAACCAAACCGCTCAAGAGCACCGGTCTTGTAAAAGGCATCTGACCTTATCTTCATGGCCTCTATCCATGGCCCTTGGGGGGAGCTAGCTATGTATATGATGTAGTTTACCTCTGGGGACTCGCTTGGAGAAACACGCCATGTTAGGCTAATTGACTCCCCTCCATCCCATGGGGTATCATAGGCCCTGAATCCTTCGGGAGGAACCAGTTCGGCGGCACCAAGGGGAATTATAGGCTGAATAATCCCCATTAACACAATTATCAAAAAAAGTCTACCCAATAGATTCGCTTCCCCCTTGTCCGCCTGAGGCGGATTGGGGTTTAGGCTCACCCCAAGTCTCAAAGTTTAATCACCTCCACGTTGGCTCTAGGAATTAAAATGGTAGAGCCTTCGGTCAGTTCTATTTCCACTACCCTTACCTTTGCCTCTGTTTCAATCGTTTGCAGTTCTACTGGGAGGCTCTTCACCTTGCCTATTTTGCCAAAGTGAGGTTCTCTAATGACCCTGACCATATCTCCTATTGTCATGCCCGTTTCCGCAGGGGTTTCTTCTTCTCCAGTCGCCTCTTTATTAAGGGGGATAATTATCTCCGGGCGTACTACACCTGCCCTTATCTGAGTGGCACCATTTATGGAGGCCTTCATGCCACGCTTTGACTGGAGGAGTTCGAAAGTTTTTTTAGCCATATTAATCCTGGAGAAACCTTCTGTAACTATCAGGGTTAGCCCTATCTCCTCAGAACCAGTGATTGCCACACCCAGATCATAACCCAGGAGTGCTTTAAGATCCTCATCGTACACCCCTCCCGTGACAATTCCTTTCACCCCTGCCTTCCTAGCCTTATCCATAGCCTCCCAGGTTACCAATGAGCCAGCTACAAGGATCTTTCCTTCATGTTCTTGCCTTATCCCTTTAGGTTCTAGCACCTCCTCTGGGGAGTTTACACCCATCTCCAGGAGACCTACCGCCTCCCCTCCTACACCGAAAATACCTTGAACAAAACTGGCAGTGGTTTCCACCACAACCCCCTCCTTTTCCATCACCTCCACCACCCGCCCGCCAATATAGGCCCTGACCTCTATGGGCTGAGGTGGTTCCCTTAAAAGTACCTGACCTGTTATATTTGATATGGTCTCTACTGTTCCTTTTATGGGGGAGGTGCATGTAGCCTTTAGCCAGGCAAGGAGGGACTTACTTTCGGCTAAGATTTCATCCTTTGCTACAGGGTCTCCCTCTTTTCTAATCATATATTTTACCACTTCCTCGGGTGGTATGCCCAGTCGTCCTGCCACATTTACGGAAAAGACCTTCCCAGGGAGTTCTGTCCTGGCCACGACATCCTCCGCCTCTACACGGTCCCCTTTTTTTACTACTAGCTCTCCGGGAAGGGGCAACACCCTGGCCTTCCTTATCTTTGTCTTTTCGGCTACTCTTAATCCTGGGGTGTAGGCGTGGGCCATAAACAAAAAGTTTAAGGGTTTAAAGGTTCAAAGTTCAAAGGAATTAAAGTATAAATTCTAAAGGCCTAAGAGTTCAAAAGGCCCCTAGGGCCGAAGCCCATCTCTTGAGGAGTTCTATTCGTTTGGCCTTGTCTTTGGGTATATTTAAGGGCCTTCCTCTAGTGTCTACCACAAGGCCAACAACGCCTCCACGGACCCTGGTCTTTAGGGCATGGCCCTTGCCTTTACCCAGGTCAAATTGCCTGGTGGGATGGGCCTCCAGCTCTGCTTCCTCCTTCGGACCAAGGGGGTAAAGTTTCAATTCACCAAAAGGGATGCTCTCCTCTATTTTTCTGCCGTCTTGGTAATGTATTTTAATATCCAGGCATTTTTCACCGAGCCTGCCTATGTTGATGACAGCCAGGCATGCTCCCAGTGGAATGAGGCAATCTTTTTCAAAGACTTCTTGTGCAGCCTCTGGGTGTATGGATGATAGCACTCCGAGGTGAGGCATCATGAAGATGCTATCCACTCCAAGCCGGGTTACGCCTTCTGGAAGGAAGGCATCTATAAGCATGAGCACAGCCTGGGCGCGCCTGGGGGCATGAGAGAGTACCCCTCCGCTGCCAATGATGAGGTCCAGTTTCAGCATATCTACCAGGGTTTCCACCTTTGCCTCTTTAAAGGTCTCTGAGATGTCCCTCACCCTTTGGATACCCTTCAGGCCTACAGCCAAGGACTTGTGTTGTTCAAAAGCCAGACGAAGGGCCTCCCTGGCAATGGCCTGTTCCATCTGCAACCCCTCCAGAGTTTGAGGTATTGTAGTTGGTCGTATCATCTTGTTCTTTACTCGATTGCGAAGGTCTGCCTCATCCATATCAAAAGGTATCCATCTGAGTATGTTTTCCACCCCTGCTTCGGCTAGGACATTGGAGATGCTGTAGCTAAGCCCCAGGTTGGCACTTACCGTTCTGGTAAAGTTGCCATCGAAGACGGAGAATACGTCCGTGGTGGCGCCGCCGATATCCACCCCCACGATATTTATACCGTCTCTCTTTGCCTTGCTCTCTATGATTGCCCCTACTGCCGCAGGAGTGGGCATTATTGGGGTAGAGGTCCAGGTCATGAGTTTCTTATAGCCAGGGGCATGGGCCATGACATGTTCCAAAAAGAGTTCTTGTATCTTTTGTCGGGCTGGCATCAGGTTTTCAGCCTCAAGTGTGGGGCGCAGGTTTTCTGCTATCTGGAGGTAGGTTTTTTCTTCTAACACCTTACTGATAATATCCCTTGCGTCTTTATTTCCAGCATAAAGGACAGGTAGCTTGAAGGTCGTGCCAAGGCGAGCTTTAGGGTTTGCGGCAGCGATTTGTTCGGCCAGTTCCACAACATGAGATACAGTACCCCCGTCCGTCCCCCCCGAAAGGAGTATCATGTCAGGGCGGTGTTGCCGAATTAGCTCTATCCTCTCGTGAGGGAGCCTTTTGTCGTTAGAGGCTATAACATCTGTAACAATAGCTCCGGCGCCCAGGGCGGCCCTTTGAGCACTTTCGGCGCTCATAGTCTTCACTGCCCCGGCTACCATCATCTGCAGCCCTCCACCGGCGCTACTAGTAGAGACATAGATGTTCACACCCACGTTATCCCTGGCAGGCATTATAATCTTTTCTCCGTCCAATATTTTCCTTCCAGAGAGCTCTTCCAACTCTGCGAAGGCGTTTAGTGCCCCTCGAGTGACATCTTCAAAAGGGGCTTCCACAGTGGTGGGTGACTCTCCACGGTAGGTCTGCCTATATTCCTCCCCCTTTTTTTCTATAAGGATTGCTTTGGTGGTGGTGCTACCACAGTCGGTAGCTAGGATTACTTTAAGATCTTTGGGTTCAACCATTATCTTTTTTTCGCCACTCCGCCCGAGGCGGATTACCGCCTTCAACTCTCCTTATGGCCTCTATGAGGTGCTCAATGGTGGAACGTCTTTCAAGGAGCTGGGACAGTCTATCGTATTCTTCCTGTGAGAAGAGGAAGGTCATGAAAGGTCTGAGGAAGTGCATGACCTGGCTCCCAATATAACTAAGTGGCATTAGGGATTCCAGGAACAGTATAGCTGGGGTGGCCATACGACGGCGGACTACGGCCTGAGCCATGCGTTCTAGCAAGACACGCTCCTCCTCGGTGAGACCTTCCCTCCCTTCCATGGCAAAGGCTTGCCGCATTTCTTCTCTGAACCTTTTAAGACTTTGTTGTATCCAGCTCATGGTGGGCGATGTTAGCATGAAGAAATAAAGCTGTCAAAATTAAAACCCTTTTATTTTGCATTATTGGGCGGCTTCCATCCTCTCCGCCGTTTCTATGGCCTTTAGGAGGCCTTTGGCCTTGTTGAGGGTTTCTTCGTACTCCCTCTCGGGTATAGAATCGGCTACTATTCCAGCCCCTGCCTGAATGTAGGCTGTGTCTCCTTTCATTGTTATAGTACGAATGGTTATGCATGTGTTCATATTTCCAGAGAAATCGACGTATCCCACCGCACCACCATAAGGGCCTCGGCGGGTAGGCTCCAGCTCTTCAATGATTTCCATGGCCCTTACCTTTGGTGCTCCTGATAAGGTGCCTGCTGGTAAGCAGGCCTTCAGGGCATCAAAGGCACTCTTATCCTGCCGTAGTTTGCCTGTCACGGAAGAAGTGATATGCATGACGTGGGAGTATTTCTCTATGACCATCTTGTCTTCTAAAGATACGCTCCCGTACTCCGCCACCCTTCCTACATCGTTCCTTCCTAAGTCCACTAACATTATATGTTCAGCCCTTTCCTTCGGGTCTTCTAGTAATTCTTTCTCGAGCCTTGCATCCTCTTCCTCATTGAAGCCACGCTTTCTTGTACCTGCAATTGGTCGGACCGTTACTTTTCCCGTTTCTACCTTTACCATTACCTCAGGGGATGAACCTATAAGCTTGAGTTCACCCATGTCTAAATAGAACATATAAGGAGAAGGGTTTATCACCCTTAAGGCTCGGTATATGTTGAAGGGATCGGCCTGCGTCTTCACAGCCAATCTCTGTGACAGAACCACCTGAAAAACGTCCCCTGCTTTAATGTATTCCTTACATCTTTGAACTGCCTTTAGAAAATCTTCTTTTTTGAAGTTGGAAGAGAAGCGTAAAGTAACCTCGCCGTCAGTATTAATATCATCACTAATTGTAAAGATGGGAGTCCTGAGCTTTTCTACAAGGGAGTCAATCTTTTGGATGGCGTCCCGGTAAGCCGGTGCGGGATCTTTCTCATCTTCCAGATGGGCATTGGAGACGACCTTCACTGTCTTATTTAGATGGTCAAAGATGACCAGGGAATCAAAAAACATGAAAAGAAGGTCTGGAAGTCGAAGGTCGTCTACAGCTTTGTAGGGCAGTTTCTCAATGAAGCGTACAGTATCGTAACTTATGTATCCAACTGCCACTGCCGAGCGGCGCAATTCTGGAAGGGTAGCCTGGGAATGCTTTCTTATCAAACCTTCCAGGGTGCCCAGAGGGTCCTGAGTCTTCAGTATTTTTTTAGAAAGGCCATTTAGAATCTCCATTTGGTTACCACTGCTCCAGACCTCCATAAAAGGACCAACGCCTAAATATGAAGATTTAGCCATCTTTTCTCCTCCTGCTGCGCTCTCCAGTAGAAAGGCGTGCCCGGATAGACCCTTTGGAGATGGCCCCACTATCTTTTGGAAGGCGGAGACTGGAGTAAGGGTGTCAGCCATTAGCTGGCGATAAACAGGCACTATTGCTTGCGGTGCTAGCGACCCGGCCTTTCCTTCGCTTCGCTCAAGGACTTGTTTAGCTAACTCCTTAAATTCTGAATAAACAGGGAGGTAAGTAGGTTTCATACGTGATAGGGGTACGCTGCAGCGTGCCCTTACTTCAATGCATTGTAGTTCAGGCTCTTAGTACTGTCAATAAGCGTTGAAGCTCCTCCTGGCTTATGTAATGAAATTCGAGGACCGTTGCCTGTTGAGTATTGGATGATGCCGCGTTCACAACGATAATTTAAAGCCACTTATGATAATTACTTTTGTAAGGGTTATCTTATGTCGTACCTAGTTGAAAATTAAGGATTTATGCAGGAGGATAATTATTGTGTTGACAATGAGAATAAGTTATAGTAAACTTCGCTTTGAAAGCAAAAAAGTCCCTCCACAAGAAGGACAAGATAATGGAAGTTGAGAAGGATAATTCCTCCCAATCAGCAGAGGGGGTAGCACGGCTGTTCCCTAAAGGGATTTATGAGGCCCTCCAGCAGAAAAAGTTATCCTGCGTCACCCTCAAGGAATTCAAAAAGCAAGGAATAAAAGAGTTAAAAGTAATAAGTCAAAAGAGTCTTGAAGAATTAATAAACCTTACCGTAGAGGGACTAGTGGCAATGAGATTGGATAAAGAAAAGGAGGCCCGCATAGCTCTGGAGGCTGAAGTGTCCAGATTGAGGAAGGAACTGGAGGTCTTAAAGAAGACAGAAAATGCCAGGCCTATGGGGGTGAAAGCGGATCGGGGTGGAAAGTTAAAGGAAAAGATAAGTGAAGCCATAGAACGGGCAAAAGAAAGCCTTGGGGCAAAGGATATCCCGATGGAATTTATCAGAAACCTGGAAGAAAGTCTTCTGAGAGGACTAGAGGCAGGTTTACAGCCTTCCATTTACAGTGCCATTCCTGTTGTTAAGCATAAAGCGGAGAAGGAGACAAGGCAGACGGGAAACAGAGGAGGCTTTTTTGACGGTATTATTAAGGAAAATCTTCAGCTGCGAGGGAATAAATCAGAGGACCTCAGGAGCGTAAAACTCAGTAGTCAATAATGAGGAGGGTTAATATGACGGAGTTACGGGAGCATAGTGAAGCATTATTTCTGGGTATAGACCTTGGGACTTTCAAAACCTCTATAACGGCTAGTAACGGTCTACGACAAACGGTATTAAGTGTAGTGGGTTGGCCCAAGGATGAGGTTTCAAGGAAATTACTGGGCAGTAGAGTGGTTTTCGGAAACGAGGCCATGCAGCGACGTCTTGCGTTGAACCTGGTAAGGCCCTTTGAAAAAGGAGTTATTAAGTATTCCGACAATTCCAGTCTGGCAGGTCCGGAGGAGGTTGAGAATTATAAAGCGGCTGCCAAGGAACTGGTGAAGCATGTAGTTGGATTAGTTAACGCTAGGGAGGGACAGAAGGTATATGGGGTCATTGGTGCCCCAGCCCAGGCCAGCGTGGTCAATAAGCAGTCTCTCATAGAAGCTGCTTCTGAGACCCTAGACTCTGTGATGATAGTCTCGGAACCCTTTGCAGTGGCCTATGGGTTAGATAAGCTAGGGGATGCATTGATAATAGACATTGGTGCTGGAACGGTGGATCTGTGCCGTATGCATGGAAGCCTCCCGGAGGAAGGGGACCAGATAACCCTTACTACAGCAGGAGATTATGTGGATGAGCTATTCTTACAGTTAATAAAGGAAAACCATCCCGAAGCCCAGCTTACTATCAACATGGTCAGGGAGGCAAAGGAAAAGTATGGTTTTGTAACAGATACAACTGATAGGACATTAATAAGAGTCCCCGTAGGAGGTAAACCCAGGACGTTAGACATTACAGAGGAGTGTCGGCGAGCTTGCAAGTCTATTGTACCTCCTATTCTTGAGGCGGTTGGAAATCTCATTGCAACTTATGACCCCGAATTTCAACAGCTCATTCTCAATAATGTAATACTGGCGGGGGGTATGAGTCAAATCAGGGGACTCGATAGCGTTGTTGAAGAAGGCCTGCAGGAGTACGGGGGAGGCAAGGTTGCCAGGGTAGAAGAGCCTGTTTATGCCGGTGCCGATGGGTCATTGAAGCTTGCTTACGACATGCCAGAGTCCCTTTGGAGAGAACTGAAATAAGGGACGGAAAGAATTCTACCTTGGGTTTTTCCAGATAAAGGTTCTAAACCAGAGGGTAGAATTGTGTCATTCCAGAAAGGATTTGCCAAGATCCTTCTTTTCTGTTATCCTTTGTTTATTGGACAGGTAGGGGTGTTATTATTTAGAACTTTTTGTTTAGAGGAACCAATGGAAAAGTGGCTAAAACCTGTTCGCAAATGTAGTGGATGTAAGTTAAACTTGGGAGAGCGATGTGCATTCTTTTCCAATCCCAGAGAAAAGTGGCGCCATGGGCTATGCCCTGGATATAATAACGAAGAACTCATAAAGAAGTACGAGGAAGAGCTAGCAAAACATCCCCCAAAAGAGGATAAGATACAAAGACAAAAGGTTGCCGAGTCTAGACACACAGCAGAACACCAGACCGGTAAGAGCAAGGTTAGCACTCTGCGTTCTGTACATTAGTCCTTTATCAGTGTGCGCCCCGGCCTAACTGTAGGTTTATAGTCGTAAAACCCTTTTTCAAGGGCTCTGAGAATAGAACCTCTTACGGTCTCGTAATCAGCCGGAACATCGACTGGTTCGTTCTTGTATAGGGGTGTTACTTCCTCCAGGGTTCCTTCGTGATAATGAATCTTAAAATCTGGGAACTTCAACCCGTGGGCTGTGGAGATAACTACTACCCTTTCATCGGGTTTTATCTCTCCTCTCTTTAGTAGTTTTATCAAGGCGGCCAGGGCTACGCCTGTATGAGGGCAGTTAAACAGGCCAGTACGATCGGCCCTGGCTGCGGCGTTTGCCAGTTCATCCTCTGAGGCCTGCTCCACTACCCCATTAAAGAGTTGAATAATCTTTATGGCCTTTTTTATGCTTACAGGGTTACCTATTTGTATGGCGCTGGCCAGGGTCTTTTGGGCCTGGATAGGCTTATACTCCTTGAACTCCTTGAGATAACTGAGATAGAGGGGATTGGCCTTCTGGGCCTGAGCGCAGGCAATCCTGGGTATCTTATTCACAATACCAAGGTCTCTCATAATCAAGAAGCCCAACCCAAGGGCCGTGACGTTTCCTAAATTACCCCCTGGAACTATTACCCAATCTGGTACATCCCAATCAAACTGTTGGGCAATCTCTATGCTTATAGTCTTTTGGCCCTCAATCCTCAAGGAATTCATAGAGTTGGCCAGGTAGATATTATTTCTGGCACATAACTCCTTCACCAGCTTCATGCATCCATCAAAATCAGTGTCTATAGAGAGGGTTAAGGCGTTGTTGGCCAGTGGCTGAACTAACTGGGAACTGGAAACCTTGTCCTTAGGTAAAAACACAATGGCCGGAATCCCTGCCGCCGCACAATATGCAGCCAGGGCAGCAGAGGTATCCCCTGTGGAAGCACATGCTACCCCAAGGATTTCTTTCCCCTCGTAGAGCATCTGCCTGACCATAGAGACCAACACAGTCATGCCTAGATCTTTAAATGACCCAGTATGGGCATTACCACACTGTTTTAGCCAGAGGTCCTTTAACCCTATCTCCCTGCCGAGGCGCTCTGCCCAGAAAAGGTTACTCCCTCCCTCATAAAGGGAGACTATGTTCTTATTCTCCACATTGGGACATACCAGCTCTTTCTTTCCCCAAACAGAACTTCCATAAGGCCAGTTAGTGCGCATATAGCGGCGGTTAAAGAGACGTTTCCATGCGGTGGGCTTTCTCTGCTTGAGTGCGTCAATATCGTGGGCTACCTCCAGTAGCTCGCCGCAGCGACTACAATTATACACAATCTCATTCAGCCCATGCCGCTCACCACAGCCAGCGCTGCACTGGAACCATGCCTTATACTTCATTCTTCCTCCTGGTTTTTTGATTATAGAGGCCACGCCTTTTCCTTGCAAGAGTATTAACCTATTGAGTAGGAGCTTGATTTATAAATAAGTAGTGTATCACCCCAACCCATAATGCATCTCCTTAAATTTTAGGATAAAAAACAAGGGTAAGAACATGACCCATATATATACTACAAATTAACTCTCCTTGACCTTGACAGCTTCATATTGTGCGTTATAATTCTTTCCGATTTTTCTCGCCCTGTATTGTATCTTAGTTTTATTGAATGTTTTCAATAAATTTGCAAATGGTACAGTGGTGAGGTAGGTAAGATGCTGGCAAAGACCAAGGCAGGGGAACTACACAAAAAACGAAAGCTGGCGAGACTAGCACTCATAAAGGAACGCTACAGGAAGCTAGTCTTAGAACCCAGGAAAGAAGTCGCATTTGAACTAGACAAAGATCTGGAAGAGGAAGAAAACTTCCATAATCTTTCTTACACCCCCCTTCGTTAACTAACTGAGAACGAGGGGTTTAAATTCATTAATCGTTCCTTTTCCTTCCTCAAGGCTCTTTTTTTCTTTCGCCCCTTCCAGGCGCTGAGAATCTAGTGGATATTGCCCGAGTGCTTATCATTTTGAAGCGGGAGAATCAAAAATACAGGGAACCCGCTGTAAGTGTTGTTGCTAGGAGCCGAAGCCCCTTTAAGGTGTTGGTGTCCTGCCTGCTGAGCCTCCGCACCAAAGACGCTGTTACTTCTCAGGCCTCAGAAAGATTGTTCCGTCTGGCAGAAAGCCCACAGGAGATGGCCTCCCTAGAAGTCCCCACAATAGAAAAGGCTATTTACCCAGTAGGTTTCTATAAAACTAAGGCCAGACGGATAAAAGAAATTTCCCAGGTTCTCCTGGAAAAATATAACGGAAAGGTCCCTGATACCCTGGAAGAACTGCTTAAATTGAAGGGTGTAGGAAGGAAAACGGCTAACCTGGTAATAACACTGGGTTACGGCAAACCAGGAATCTGTGTTGATACCCATGTGCACAGGGTTATAAACCGTCTAGGCTACGTTCGAACAAAAAACCCAACGGAGACTGAGTTTGCCCTGCGGGAGGTTCTTCCGCAACGCTACTGGATTCCTTTAAATGATCTTCTGGTCACACACGGGCAGAATATATGCACCCCAATCTCCCCCAGGTGCAGTATATGCCCCGTTGAAAGGTATTGTCAGAAGGTAGGGATAACGCGCCACCGTTAGATGAGATCCTTACCCTAGGCATAGGGCTTGTTTTCAGCTTGTTAAGGCAAAAGTCTCTCCAGCTCATTTCTATCCCTCCTGGCATAAACAATTTTGCACTGGTAGGGTTCTTCAATGCCCCTCCCAATTAGATTAACAAAGGCATCTATCTTCCCCTCTCTCTGGAAGCCCTCCTCCCCAGCCCATATTTCATAAAACTCTCGCCACCTGTCCTCACCTCTTTCATCCCCCAGTGAGTAATACCATCTTGCCAGGTCACCCGCAACGGTGTCAGCCATGGACTGGGACTTTTTCCCATTAAAGTGGAGAAGCAATATGTTTAGCATGTTCTCCGAAGGGGTGGAAAATTTCAGCTCAGAGTCCCTTATGCCCCTAAGTACACTCATCTTCAGCTCCAACTCTGCAAGGAAGGGGCTATTATCTCTAAGGAGGCCGTATCTCTTAAGGTTATAAAGGTGTGACGCTTGGTGTTCCTCTTTAGGAAAGGGTTTTTCCAGTATTTTTTTCTCGCTCTCTAACTTCTTCTCCAGGTATTCTTCTGAATACAAACAGTACGGCCAGTCCTCTCCATACCCATAACGTCCAAGAATGCAATGAAGAAGTTGAGCCGACTTCTCCAGTGAAAAGCTTAAGAAAGCCTCCTTTTGGGAGGGGAACGGTATCCATTCCCTTTTTTCTCCTTTTTCTATTTCCTCTTCTATCCTCTCTGGCAAGGGTTGGATATTTTGTGGGGAAAGCCTTTGGAGTTGGGACCTAAAAAAGCGAAAGTGCACAAAGTAGGGAGCTTTAATTTTACTGAGCGGAAGAGGAATCTTTTCCGCAAATTCTTCCTTCAGGGTAGCCAGTTCTGGTTCATTAACGTTCTTTAGTTCTATGTAAAAGTCGCTTTGCCCAAAAACTACGATATCCACACGCTTGTTGCTATCAGGTCTTGCCTTCCTTTCCACTGCAAGTGCACGGTTTTTAACTTCCTGAAAATGATACACCAGATTTAGTTGAACCAGATGATTAAATAGGCTGATTTTATTTCCCTTACTGCTTATTATTTTTTTGATGAGGGATTGCACGCCTTTTAGCATGTAACTCTGTTGGAGAAGCCTTTCCGCCCTTTCCAGGAGTACCTTGATTTCTCTGGAGGAGAGTTCATCTGGAGTAGACTTCAGAGTAGTCTCCAGGGCCTTCAACTTCTTTAAGGCATGGGAGCTATCCATGAAGAGATAACTAAAGGGACAATTCTTTTCCTGTTAGTCTGCGATAGGCCTCGAGGTACTTTTCGAGCGTTTTATGCACCACTTCTTTTGGAAGGAAAGGGGCAGGAGGGTTTTTGTCCCAACCAACCTGCTCCACAAAGTCACGTACATACTGTTTATCAAAGGAGACTTGAGGTTGCCCTGGGGTATAATTCTCCAGAGGCCAGAAACGGGAACTGTCTGGGGTAAAGACCTCATCAATAAGTATCAAACCATTTCCAACCCTGCCCCACTCAAGCTTAGCATCAGCAATAATGATACGTCTATCAAAGGCGTAGGTGCTGGCCTCTTTGAACAGTGCAATGCTTTTTTCCATTATTTCTCTAGTGAATTTTTCTCCCAACATCTCCTTTACCCTGCTGATAGGGATATTTTCATCGTGTTCAGTGGGGGCCTTGGTAGCGGGAGTAAATATAGGTTCAGGTAATCTTTCAGATTGCCTTAGGCCTGGGGGAAGTTTCACACCCTGGCACATTCCAGTAGTTTCGTACTCCTTCCAGGCGGAGCCTGCCAGGTACCCTCTAACTACGCATTCCACAGGGAGCGGGTCAGCCTTTTTTACTAGCATAGAGCGGCCTTCAAGAATGTCTGCAAAGGCCTGTACTGTTTTGCCCATTTCTTTAACGTCCGTGGTAATAAGATGGGAAGGTGCTAGGTGTTCTAACTTCTTAAACCAGAACTCAGATAAAGCGGTAAGGATTTTACCCTTTCCGGGGATGGGGGAGGGGAGGATTACATCAAAGACAGATATCCTGTCCGTGGCAACAATGAGTAAATCATTCTTCAGTTCATATATATCTCTGACCTTTCCCCTCTTTAGAAGGGGTACTGGAAGGTGGGTCTCAAGGAGAATGTCATAGCCTGGTTTCACCTAGAGGCTCTGCAATTGCCAAGAGGAGGGGACTGGTTTAGCCAGGCTAGAAGTCTGTGAACTCCCCGTAGATTGGGCTTCAAGGAGAGGGCGATATTAAGGTGTCCTGAAGCTGAGTAAAGGTCTCCCTGTTTAAAATGGCATTCGGCTATCTTCTTGTGCACAAATGCCCGCTCGGCCCTTCCAAGGTCCAATTCCAGGGCCTTCTCATAGTAAAGAATAGCCTCCTTGGGCGATGCCCTCCTGGCCAGTACCCTACAGTATATCCTCTGAATCCTGTCTTTAATCTCATCGAAAAGATACTGCTTTCTGGCCTTTTGCTGTAGCTGGTAGTAGGCCTCTTCATAAAGTTCAAGGGCCGATGTGTGCTTCCTCTGACGTTCATATTCTTCTGCCAGCAAGAAGGTGCAGTCTATGTAATCCTTAAAGGTGAAGTAATTAAGGAGGTGAAAATTCGTGTTGTTCTTTTTTAGCCTCTCATAGGTTTCTAGAGCAGGGGCGCCCTTCCCATCCAGAAGGTCTAGCAAAACGTTCCTTGCCTGGGTTTGGAGATTATTGAGAGGTCTTCCTGCCACACCTGCACCACTCTTTCTCAAGTTGAGTAATCTGTCATAGAGTTTTCTGTTTGAAGCGTCACTTAAGGTCTTATAGGCCTGAATAACTAACTTGACTTTATCGGCTGCCCAGGGTTCGTTCCCATTTCGGTCAGGGTGATATTCTTTTACCAGTCTTCTGAAAGAGCGTTTTATCTCCTCTGCACCAGCTCCTTCATGAACTTGCAATACAGCGTAATAGTTTATAGGTCTAGCGTCTTCTAGCATGGCAATGGAACACAAGCCTCTTTACTCAGGGAGATTTTACGAATGAGTTCCTGGTTCTCAACAATAGTACCCTTTGCGGTATTTACCATATAAGAATCTGCCACCTGACAAAGCTTTCTGAAGGAACGCTCCTGAAACTCATCATCCGGATCAAGCAAATAGGGATTGAACCAGGGCTCGTTCTTCATCTTTCCCCAATCTGACCTTGGCCCAGCACCTGGTAATACCATAAAGCGACCTTCTTTAAGAACCTGAATGGTCTCATCTGCGTCTAATCTCTTTATTTGAAGAACCTGTGCATCTCTTGTCAGGAAGATTACGTGCTTTACATTGGTTACTTTCACAAACCTGTGTTTACCTACAACCCAGGTGGGGTCTAACATGGCTCTGCTATTAGGGAAACACCAGAAACAACGGTCATCCCCTTCATCAAAGCCACATCGAAACTTACCCTGTGCAACCTTTTCCAGACAGGCAATGTTCTCGCATTCTTCCCTATGGGTTACCACATTCTCTGTCTTGCAGCGCTTGAATAGGTCACGAAGGTATGAGATATCCTTAGCCGTATCTGTCCGCAAGTAAAAGTTTCTTTCAGAGATAGCGGCACTCGCCTCCACCAACGCCCCATTCTCTTCTTTGTATGTCACATATACCCAATCGTCCGAGTGGACGTTACTTATCGGTAACTCCAAAAGCTTATAGGAGTGGGTACTCTTACCAGTTCCTGTTGGGGCTATCATTAGTGTTCCTTCCCCGTCGATATCTACACAGGAACCATGAATGGAATGTATGCCTTTATTTCTCAGTACGCAATCAGCCAAACCCAGTGCCCAGCTCTTACACTGTCCATAATAATCTGTGTTTAAAAATACGATGGTCTTGGTCGCCTTACAGAAATGGGCCTCAGAGTCTCTGCTAGGAATACCAAGGACAGAATATATTGTAGCATCGGGTGTCGCATCAAATGGGGCAGGGAACCAATTCTCCACCCAGAAGTCGTACTGATGCAAAGAGTTCGTCAGGAGTTGGACTATTACGCCATTAATATTGGCATTCCAGAGATATGTTTCATTATCCTTGAGGTTGGCTTTGGCTATCTCTACTAGCTTGTCCATCTCCTCCCTGGATACTTTTTTATTGGCGGTGGTTGTCCTTCTCTTAGGATTGGTAATTGCGTTAGTATAGAGGAGTTTATTCTGTTCGTAAGCAGATAAAGAAGCTGTTTTCTCGACCTTTTCCATACCCTTTGCTAATCCTCCTGCCACGTCATCACTGTAACTAATTGAGCCTTCAATATTACCAATCCTTTTTTTATAAGTCAATTACATTTAATTATACAAAATTTATTGCTCATAGCAAGTGCTTAGTGTTGATTTTTTAAGAACTTAGCTTTTAAAAGTCTGAATATGAGGTATTATATGAATACTTATTTCGTGAGGAAAGTAAAATGTTAAAGATTAAATTTTCTATTCCTTGACAGTTAGGAGTGCTAATGATAAAAAAAAGCAAGGTATCTAACCCGGGTTTTAGAAATGGAGAGAGGAAATGAGAATAGAAGGGGTGGAAAGGACACAGCTAAGTTTTCCTGAGAAGTTAGTGGGCCTGTTGGAGCTGGTAAAGTTTCCTCATACTATATTTTCCATGCCTTTTGCATTGATGAGTACCTTTCTGGCCGCGGATGGTTTGCCAGGTATCAGGGAACTCCTCTTAATACTTGCCGCACTGGTCATGGCTAGAAACTGTGCTATGGGCTTTAACCGCCTGGCAGATACTCAGTATGACAGCACAAATCCCCGAACCAAACGGTGGTACATCCTTCAATATCAGGTGGGGCGCCGTACTCTTTTAGCCTTCACATTAGCTTCTGCCCTGCTCTTCGTTGGTTTTTCCTGGGCATTAAATTGGCTCACTTTTCTTCTCTCACCTGTGGCCCTGTTGGTAATAATTGGGTATTCCTTTACCAAAAGATTTACAAACCTCTCTCACTTCTTTCTGGGCACGGCCCTGGCTCTGGCACCATTGGGTGCATGGGTGGCCATTAGGGGTAGTTTTGATGTAGTTCCTTGCCTTTTGGCCCTGGCGGTGCTTCTATGGACAGCAGGTTTTGACATCATTTACGCCTGCCAGGATGTGGAACACGACCAGAGAGTGGGTCTTAATTCCATACCAAAAAGTCTTGGTACAGAAAATGGCCTACGGCTTTCCTCTCTCCTTCATTTCCTTATGATAGCAGTGCTCTTGATACTGGCCGGTTATGCTGGGCTGGGAAAGATATATCTAGGAGGTGTATGCTTTACAGCAGTTTTACTGTTTTATGAACATTCTCTAGTAAAACCAGGAGACCTTTCCAGGATTAACGTAGCCTTCTTCACAGTGAATGGTTTTATAAGCCTGGCATTGATGGTCGCAACCCTTCTAGATATATTTTTATCGTAAACAAAACTAGGGGGCGAACCCCGGTGTTTGCCCTCCTGTAATGTGATTTATTTGGGCAGACACAAGTTTCTGTCCCTACACCCCGTGCCAGGCTGAGAGTTTAATAAGCCTTAACCCTGTGAGGAAGACCCACAGGAGGAAAGAGAAGAGGACGAGGCCTTGTAGTAGATGGATGGGGTATAGTATGCGTGAGATTATGCCTAGAATCCACAGCACACTTACAATGATACCCAGCCAGCCCAGGTATTGTGGGAAGTCAGGATTGGAGAGCATGGCAAGGCCTCCCAGGCCCACCCAGCCTACCAGTCATGTAGAGCCATAGACGCAGAAGAGACCCTGCCCATAGGCTTCCTGGGCCTTATAAATCAAGGCAACTGTCTGTTTGATGCCTTCGTCCGTAGTCTTGGTGTAAAGTTCTGCCAGTGTAGGAGTAATAGTGGCGTGCCTTAGGGGGCTGAGGGTACCCAATATAATGGCAATGAAGGCAAAAAACAGGGCAATATAAGCATATGCAGGTTCTGTCTTTAAAAGGGCCTGGCAAAGGGCTGGGAAGGTTGGGATAAGAGAAAAGGAGACAAAAATCCCCATCCACCAGAAGGCCTGCCACCAGGCTATATTTTGTCCGACCGCCTTCAATACAGCCTCAGCATCCTGTCTTCCCAAAACGGGCCAGCGCCAATAAAGGTAGGCATAAAAAAAGGCGGTGGAGAGCGCATAAATTATAGCTCCCCAACCACCTAGTTTTAAGAGCTTTGGGTCCATAGCAGATTGCGGATTGCAGATTTCGGAATGCGGAATCTGGAGTGCGGAATGGAAAAAGAGAATTCCGCATTCCGAAATCTGCAATCCGAATTCGGGTTACACCCCTACCAATTCCTTCTTCTCCTTCAAGGACTCCACGACCTCATCAATTAGTCCATACTCTTTCGCCTCGGTGGAGGACATATAGAAGTCCCGGTCTACATCCCGCTCTACCCTCTCTATGGGTTGGCCTGTATGACGCACAAGAATATTGTTAAGATAGCGTTTAAGGCGGAGGATTTCTTCAGCTTGTATGCTTATATCTGTTGCCGTACCTTTCATACCACCCCAGGGCTGATGAAGCATGATTCTGGTATGGGGTAAGGCATGGCGTTTTCCTTTTGTTCCTGCTGCCAGGAGCACAGCGGCCATGCTGAATGCCGAACCTATACAATAAGTGGCCACATCGCAGTGAACAAATTGCATGGTGTCGTAGATGGCAAGTCCAGCGGTAATTGAGCCGCCGGGGGAGTTAATGTACAGGTTGATGTCCTGGTTCTTGTTTTCGTTTTGAAGAAATAGCATTTGTGCAACCACCAGGTTAGAGACGGTATCATCTATCGGAGTACCGATAAAGATTATCCTGTCCTTTAGTAGTCTGGAGAAGATGTCATAATGTCTTTCCCCATAGCCTGTCTTCTCCACAACGTAGGGGACAAAAAGTGTATTTTTTCCGCCTGAGGCGGATAAAGACTCTTTTCTTTCTGCGCTCATTTTTATATCACTCCTTTTTAATTACTTCTTTTTCTTTTGGTTTTTCTTCTGTGATGTTGGCCTCCTTGAGGAGTAAGCTAATTACCTTGGCCTCTCTAATCTGCTGCCTGAGGGCTGGAAGAGTACCCTGTTTTTCCAGGTAACGCCTTATCTGAGATGCGGTAGTACCGGAAGTTCGGGCCATTTCATTTATTTTTAATTCCACCTCATTTTCTGTTACATAAATCTTTTCTTTATCTGTAATGTATTTCAAAATGAGATAGAGTTTAAGGTCTTTTATTACGTTCTCCTCAGAGGACTCCTTCAGTTCCTCAGCCTTTTTTTCTATTTCTTCCAAAGGTACGCCGTGCCTAAGAAGGTCTAATTGGTAACGATATAACCTCTCCGCGGCCTGGCGCTGTATCCAATCCTTAGGAAGCTCAAAATTAACCATTTCCAGTAGTCTTGCACAGACCTGGTTCTCGAGGTCTTTCTCCACCCATTGTTTTTTTTCTACTTCTAGCTGGTGGAGTACCGCCTCCTTCATTTTTTCCAGGTCAGGAAAACCCAGCTTTTGTGCAAGGGCATCATTAATTTCTGGTACTTTAGGCCTTTTTATTTCTTTTATAGAAATTTTCAGTATGGCCTCCTTGTTCCTGTATTCAGCCAGATGAAATAGGCGGCCTAAATTTACTTTTGTTTCCCTACCTTCCCTTACCTTGGCCCCCACTAGGAGTTTGGCCAGGTCAGGCACGGGGATGTTTTTTACACGTCTGCTGGATACCCACACCGGTGTTTCTTCTTCATGATGGATCATGTTCCCATCTATCTCTACTTGGTAATCGCACAAGACCTGATCCTGTGCTAGAACCTCACCACCGTCTACAGGCACTAATTGTGTAGCACTGAGGCTGGTCCTGGTCAGGGCAGATTGGACCTCTTCAGGGGTTACCTCACTAGATTTTCTAAAGAGCTGGAGACCTTTATAGCCGTCCAGTTCAAAACTGGGCTTCACCTCAAAGGTGACCTGAAAGCTAAGGGGTTTGGAAGGGTCAAAGTCTATATCGGTAAATTCTGGCTCACCGATAGGTTCCAGTTTATTCTGTTCTATTGCTTGCTGATAGAAATTACTGAGGAGATAATTTCTCGCATCTTCCTGAACATATTTGGAGTATTGCTTTTCTATAATTTTCTTTGGGGCCTTTCCCTTTCGGAAGCCGGGTATTTCAATAGACTCCTTAAGTTCTGCAAAACGCTTTTTCAGTTCTTCTTCTACGTTTTCCCTGGGCACCTCTATCTTGAGGCGCTTCTTACAGGGTCCGATATCTTCTACAGCAACGCTAAAATTTGGTGCAACTTTTTCCATTTTTATCTTTGAGGGCTATCATGGAGCGGGTGATGGGTTTCGAACCCACGACATTCACGTTGGCAACGTGACGCTCTACCACTGAGCTACACCCGCCCCTTTTTAGTTATGACCGATTTCAATTTTCTACTAAATATGCGCTAATGATAATAAGCAACAAAATAACCCATAAAACGATGGTCATCCATTTTACATCTATTAAAATGGTTTCCATCCTCTCTTTTCTTGCCTCAAATCTCTCTTTCAAGAAAGCCAGTTTTAACCTTAAGGTCTTCGCCTTTTCTTCCAGGTTCTTCATCTGGCGTTCTAGCTTATCGCTTCTATCCTCTAAATTGTCAAGTTCATCCATTAACTTTACCCTCTTTGGTGCGAGGAGGGGGAGTCGAACCCCCACGGTGTTACCCACTAGATCCTAAGTCTAGCGCGTCTGCCAGTTCCGCCATCCTCGCTTACTTACTTTATTATAAATTATGGGCCCTGGAAGATTCGAACCTCGGCCCTTTTTATACTAAAATTATACTATGTTTGTTTACCACTTTTCTACTATCTTTTCAAGCACTTCATTCTCTTTGGGGTTGTGTAGGTGGGCGATTTATACGATCCTTGGCTCTTTCATAGTGTTTTGGGACTCGAAAATCATTTGAAAGTGAGGGTCGTGTCGCCAATACATACCGGCGACCAGATATTATTTCTGTTTAAAAAACAAAAGATACGTAAACACCATGGCTGCTAGAGAATTTTAAATTATTAATAGTTTGATTGGTGAATGTCTAGCAGGGTTGATAAGCGAGAAAGTTAACTATGAGATAAGCTGTTACCCTGGACAATTCGAACCACTGGCAAATGGATAAGTTATAAGTGTTAAGGCTTAATAATAATCAACAGGGTCTATCCGCCATTTGGCGCCCCAGCAGAAGAATAAATTGCTACTAATACCCTGAGGTGTGTAAGCGCTGGGCGGCAGAAGCATGCGCCACGCAATAGAACTCAGCGAATAAAACGTGCTTGTGCACCACCAGGTTCCATCCTCAACTTGCTCGGGGGTCATGTGCTTGAGGATAAACATGCACCTAAAGTTGTTTGTGTAGCGGTCCGCTTCAGGGAGGATTACTTGCCCCTCATCCTCCAGTCTTTTTCTCATAGGTGTACCCTTCCGCGGGGTTACAGTGTTAAAGAAGGCTATGGGGGCCTTTATCTCCTCAAGAAACTGTATGGTGGCTTCAAAGACGTCTGGAGTATCTTCGTCTAGGCCGAAGAGGAAATTAAGCAAGTAGAAGATGCCACGCTTCCGCAACTCCCCAAGAAGCCTTTTGTGTTATTGTACGTGATTCTGTATCTTATTAGTAGTTCTTAGGCTCTTTTGATTAATACTTTCAATACCTATATTTACGTGATATACACCAGCCTGGGAGGCAAGGTCCAGGAGTTCTACCCTGGGCCGCGGCCTACTGCTAAGGTCATCCAATAGTGGGTCTCGATATATCTTTTGAGCTCTTGTGTGCGTGCATCCTCAAGCAACCTGCTGCCACACCAAATCTGCCTCGCCTACCACCACCGCGTCGGCGTACTGGAGGGTCTCCTCAGGTGCTAAAGAGGCATGGAAGCCACCCATTACTACCGGCACGCCTCGCTTTCGGAACTCCTCTCCGAGTTGGTAAGCCCTTAGACATTAGCCAGTAGTGGTAGTGATACCAGCGATATCCCATTTTTTTCGAAGTCTATCTCCTGTATACGATCGTCGCATAGTGTCACGTCCACATCGGGGGGGTGTGAGGCCTGCTATGTAGGGAAGGGCTAGGCCCATAATTCAGCGCTTACGGCTCTTCAGGGGCCGGCCGTCGGGATGCACATTGGTGGGCTGTATCAATAAAAGTTTATTCTTTCCATTACTCGGGCTCATAAGAAAGTCCTAAACCATATATTGTTAAGAGGAAAGCATGAGTATTTTAACCCCTTCAGTATAAAATGCGCCCTGGAGGATTCGAACCTCCGACCCACTGATTAAGAGTCAGTTGCTCTACCGGCTGAGCTAAGGGCGCCCATTTCAGGGACTAGGGATTAGGATCTAGGGGCTAACTAAAACCTGGCCCCTAGTCCCTAACCTCTGACCCCTTATTGAAATGCGCACCCGGCAGGACTCGAACCTGCAGCCGTTGGATTCGAAGTCCACTACTCTATCCTGTTGAGCTACGGGTGCAAATCGCCTAATGCGGACAAACCTGAGCCTTGTGCATTTTCTATTTTCCATCTTATACCCTTCTGCGCTTCCCATGTCAAGGCAGTTATCAAAGAGAGTTTTTCACCACAGGTTGCCTGTATAGAGGTACTTGAAGTACTATCAGAGAGGCTTTGAGTATTTAATCCATTACCTCAAAGCTGAAGGTGTAAACCTTTGTACGTTCGTTTATTTCCAGCGGTAGCGAAAGGGTGAAGCGACAGCCTTTTGCGTCCTTTTCGGGGTAAATGTAGACCTCTTGAGGAGTTTCAGGGTACGGGCGTGCATAATCGCCATGAGAGGTGCCTGGAGGAATTATTGAAGGGTCTAACAATGGGTGGGCTCCCATAGCGGCCATCCCTACTTCCCTGTAAGTTTCCTGCTTGTTAAGTACCCAGTGGCTCTGCCCTTCCGGGTCTATAAACCGGACCTCATCCCATAGAATCTTCATAGGGGCCTGGGTCTTATTCCAGAGGGTAAGGTAAAGCTTTTTCCTTTCCGGTGTAAATCTTATCAGTATAGACTCGTCCTCAAACCGCAGTTCTTCACTGGTAAAGGGCTTGATTAGTCTGATGTGATGCTCGGTAACCTGTTGTTTTTTGCCAAAGGTAGCACAGCCACATAATAGACAGAAAAGGGAAAAACCAAGCAGAAATATCTTGCTGTACATATTGTTGTTGTAAGTGCCCGGTGAAGGATTAGAGATCATTGTGAAAGCAGAATATATCAAACTTTTAGAAAAATGCAAGAAAATAATGTATGCCACCCTGTGTTCAAGTTTTACTCTCTTAAAGAGCTATTTTACATAAACAACTATAATGGCGAGGCCGACGGGACTTGAACCCGCAACCCCCAGATCGACAGTCTGGTACTCTAACCAATTGAGCTACGGCCCCGCCTCTTTGAACTTTTAAACTTTTGAACTTATTTTTAGTCATGGTGGGCGATAGTGGACTCGAACCACTGACCTCTTGCTTGTAAGGCAAGCGCTCTAACCAATTGAGCTAATCGCCCGACAGAAATGTTTAGTCCACCTCTGGTAGATTATCCATTTCAGGCACAGCTTCAAGCCATCGAAAGGAGTATACATTCTAGGGTAAGCACTGTCAACTGCATTCAGAAACCCCAGTTTACCCAAGAAATCGTTTGTCTATTACTTGGAAACCCTTGGGAGTTGACATATTACATTTGGCTTGCTATAGTAAGAACGTGGGAAGAGTCTTGGGCATCGCAATTCCAAAGGAGCTTATAAAAAATGTGGTTACTCTTTAGACTATATCTTCTTATGGCTTTGCTATTTGGGATAGTCTATGGCATTATCGTGGCAATAGCCTTCGCCATAGGGGTGCAAAACGTTCTGGCTTATGGGGCTATTGCTGTAATAATGGTTTTGGTGCAATATCTTCTTGGGCCGAAGATGGTGGAAATGACAATGGGGGTAAGATATGCCTCCAAGGCAGAATACCCAGAACTGCATAAGATGGTGGAAGAATTGGCCTATGC
>JAHFOV010000047.1 GCA_023261505.1 Planctomycetota bacterium | reverse complement strand
TGAAGAGGAGCAGGTAGGGGGGGAGGAAACTACTAGTGAACAAGTCCCTCTCGTATCACCCGCTCCGGCTCCGAGCTTAGAAGAGCGGAAAGAGAAAGCTGTTGGTGAACAAGCCCCTCCATTACTGCCCCCTCCAACTCCGAGCTTACTGGAGCGACCAGCAGAAGAGGAGGCCATAAAGGTTGGTATCAGCCTTGGTAGAATATATGTGACAATGGGTCAATCCAGGTTGGTAACAACCAGAGAAGAGGTACAAAGGGTTTCTGTTACTACACCGGACGTGGCGGGGGTCCAGGCCGTATCCCTCAAAGAGGTACTGGTGGATGGGAAAAAACCAGGGGTGACAACCATGATTATCTGGGACAAGAAGGGAAAGACATACATATACGACCTGACCGTGCAGAGGGATGTGGCCTTGCTAAAGGAGCGGCTCCAAGAGATAGACGAAGGAATAAAAATAGAGGTACATCCTGCGCAGGACTCAGTAATTCTTTATGGAGAGGTGGATAGCCCTGCCAAGATAACCAAGGCTATCGCCGTTGCCGCCGCCTTCTTTGAAGATAGTGAGCTTTATGTGCTGGCCGGCCCGGGCGGCACTATAGTGGCCGAAGGCTACCGACCCAAACCGCTAAAATTTGCGCCGCAGGGCGGGGGAACCTTCCAGGGTGCGAAAACCCTCTCCTTTGAAGAGGTCACACGCGTATGGAATGCAGGGGAGGGGGCCATAATTACCACTAAAAATGGTAAGGTTATAAGCTTCCTCCGATTGAAGAACCCTCTTCAGGTTGAACTTCAGGTACGTTTTGCCCAGGTAGACCTGAGATTGCTCAAGGAGCTTGGGTTTGATAACGCATTTACGGCCTTCAGAAACCAGAATACTACTAGTGGTTTTGTTACTGGCACCACCGGAGTACTACCCTTAGATACAGCTCCAAACGCCACTTCACCTTCCGGAGCGATAAGGTATTTTCTGATACACCAAGACAAGAACTTCTTGTTCCAGACCCAGTTACGGGCCCTTGAAGACCGCCAGGTTATAAAGTTACTGTCCGAGCCTAACTTAACCGTCATAAGCGGACAGGAGGCCACCTTCCTGGTTGGTGGTGAGTTCCCTGTTTTAGTTCCGCAACAGACGGTTAGTACTACCTTTCCACTCTTCACTATACAGTGGAAGGTATTTGGGACCAAATTAGAGCTAGTCCCCGAGGTAAAAGAGAACGGCATGATAAATCTTAAACTTATTCCGGAGGTCAGCGAACGGTCAGATGAATTGGGAGTTGATTTTCCAACTGGTGGACAGCTCGTACGTATACCGGGCCTCGAGACACGCAGGGCAGAGACCACGGTGGAGATGGAGGACGGAGAAAGCCTGGTCATGGCAGGCCTGGTACAGGACAAAGAAAGGAACGTCAGGACTCAGGTGCCACTACTTGGGGATATACCTGGCCTTGGTATCTTCTTCCGTAAAAAATTTAGACGAAAGGAGCGTACTGAGCTAATGATTGTGATTACGCCAAGGCTAGTAAAGCCAATGTCAAAGGAGGAGGCAAAAGAGCTTTTAGAATCTCAAGCTTTGAAAAGAAAAACTGTTTATGAAGAATTCTTGGAAAAAGGATTCGGGGCAATGAAGTCTCTTACAGGGCCTTTTGGGTTTCAGTGAGGAGAGGTAGGGGCTTATAATTATAAGCCCCTACGATGTCATTGCGAGGGCTTTGGCCCGAAGTCGTGCCTTAGGTCCACCAAAAAGATAGGCGGATTCGCTTATTTCGGATTCGCCAATTTTTGTGGCGAACAGATTCGCCTAAGGCGAACAATTTTCTACGCGGCTTGAGTATGAACATGAGATTGCTTCGCTCCGCTTGCAATGACATTCTACAGTTTCAGGATTTATTAGGAGGATGAGCCATGAAGTACATTGGAAATAATAGCGGGGCGGTAATGATAATTGTTGCCGCAAGTATAGTAGCACTGTTGGGGATGCTGGCCCTTTCTGCGGATATGGGTTATCTATTTCTGGCTAAAAATCAGCTACAAAATGCGGCAGATGCGGGCGCCCACGCGGGTGTTACTAAACTCACTTATTTTTACGGTGCAACGGACACTAGTGCACAAATAGCAGAGAATGAGGCTAAGACTTATGCCGAAAAACATCTTGCGGCGGACAGGCTGGTAGAGTCAACAGATGTAACCGTTGACATAAGTAGTAACCCCAGTGCTTTTGGGGTAGGGGGCTATACAGGCATAGTCCCAGCTATAAGGGTCACCGTCAGCAGGACCCAAGCAGCCGGTAGCCCTGTTACATTATTTTTTGCCGGGGTACTTGGCCAACCCAAGGCAGGGGTGCAGGCCGTGGCTGTGGCAAGGTTAGCCCCATTGCTGGGAACCTGTGAATTCGCCCCGTGGGCGATTCGTGATCAGCCGCAAAATGCTTGGGGAACTAGTAATGATTGGGTATTTGGCCAGAGCGTAACACTAAAGTTCGGTGCTGAGCAAGTAAAAGATACAGATGCGCCAGGCTGGTTTAATCCAGTTGACTTCCCTCCTGAGAATAAAACAACGACATGTGGAGGTGTTCAGACTGGGGCGAATGCATATCGCGATAATATTAAACGCGGCAGCTCATGCGATCGTCCTGAGTGTTTCTTTGGAGAAGGAGATACATTTAACATTGAGACTGGAAATATGGCTGGACCTACAGTTCAAGCGGTATCAACTGACTCAGACTCTTTATTTAACCAGGGTAAACTGGATGTGAACGTGCTTTTATACCTAAATCACAATAGCAACCACGATGTGACGATTTCAAGAATAGGTACCTTTCATATAACGTCTATACAAACGACGGGAAATAATAAGGGTGATATCACTGGCACTTTTGTAGCAACGACAAGCGGAGGGATGCCGGGAACGTCTGGTGCCGCATCGCTAAAATATATAGCACAGCTAATAAAGTAGGGGCGTATTGCGATACGCCCCTACCATAGGGCAGGCAAGGGCGAGCGGGAATGGCCGTAAAAAGGATTTGTGAGGAGGTTAGGTAAAGGTGACAACTAAGCAGTCTGGACGGAGCAAGCTGACTGTTGCCCTGCTTATAGATAATGAGGAAGTTCTGCGGCAGGTCAATGAGATTCTTAATAAGAACTTTCCACCGCAAGACAATAATTCTCAGGTAGCGGTCGTGGGGCAGTGGGGTGATTTGTATGCAGGATTTGATAAGCTAAAAGATTGCAAGCCAACCATTGCCATATTGGGCCTATGTTCAAAGGAAAACCCTGGTGTGCACCTGCTTGCTGAAAGGATTTCAGCATCACTTTCTGAGACTAAGGTATTTATTATTAGTATAGATAAAGACCAAGAGAACTTGCTTAAGGCACTGAGGGCAGGAGTCAAGGAATACTTAACAAGTCCTGTAAATGCCAGTGAGCTAATAATGGCTATAGGGAATATAAAGACCTCTTTAGAGTTAAAGATGGCTGTTGGTAGTCCGCGAACGATTGGTGTAATTTCTGTCAAAGGCGGTAGTGGTTGCACCACGGCGGCAATTAATCTGGCGGTAGCTTTGAAGCTTATCACCAAGAAAACGGTCTTATTGTTGGATGCTTGTCTTAGTGGGGATGTAGCCCTATTTTTGAATCTCAAATACCGCTATACCTTAAAAGATGTTCTTGAAAACCTGGACCGCCTTGATCCAGCACTTTTAGCAAGTTATGTGGTTGAACACCCCTCTGGCGTAAGGGTTATTCCTGCGGTAGAGCCAGAGGACTCAATGCTTGGCGAGTGGCCTTTTGCTGTAAGTAAAGAAATAGCGTTACAGGCTCTCATAGATCTTATAAGTAAGGAGTATAATTATATCGTTGTGGATGTGGGAACTATCCTTTTTAAGGAGAAAAAAGAAATTTTGAAGCAATTAGATATTATTTTGCTTGTTTTACCACTTGAACTCTCTGCCCTGCGTAATGGCGCAAAAGAAAAGAGGGTGCTTGAAGGGCTAGGTTTACTTGATAATATGAGGCTAGTAGTTAATCGTTATGACAAGCGTTACACAAAGGCGGGCTGTGCTATCTCTCCGGATGATGTAACGAAGACCATGGAGATGCCAATCTTCACCACTATTCCTAACGACTATTTGCTTGTTTCAGAGAGCATAAATTTGGGTACAGTTCTTGTGATGGAGAAGCCAAAATCCCCGGTCGCCCAGAGTTTTCTAAGGCTTGCGGAGCTTCTATCAAAGACCAAGGTATCAGCACAAGGTTAATGAGAGGAACATGGAGGTATTGAGATGGACGTATTAGAAAGGTTGAGGCTTCCTAGGGCGGATAGTTCTTCAACAAATAAAAACATATCTCCTAGTCCTCAGCTAAAGAAGCGCGAAGATCTCTTTAACCAGCTTAAGAGGTACATGCATAGGCGGGTTGTGGACCTCATAGACCTCACAAAACTAGGGTCCGTGGAAAAAGATGGTTTCAAGGGGGAGTGTTCTACGGTCTTGTCGTCAATTATTAAGGAGCCTAGTTTTGAACTTTTAAACTCTGCGGAAAAGGAGAAGCTGATATATGAGGTATGTAACGAGATGTTGGGCCTCGGCCCGCTGGAGCCATTGTTTAGTGACGATACGATAACAGACATTTTGGTAAATAATCCGAAGGAGGTCTATGTTGAGCGTTACGGCAAGCTCGAGCGGTGTGACGTCGTCTTCCAGGATGAACATCATCTCAGGCAGATTATAGACAGGATTGTTTCCGCAGTAGGTCGTCGGGTGGACGAGTCCTCGCCCATGGTAGATGCCAGGCTGGCAGACGGTTCCCGCGTCAACGCCATATTGCCGCCGTTAGCTTTAGATGGCCCCGTGCTTTCCATCAGGAGATTTGGCGCCAACCCTATTACGGCGAAGGATTTATTACAGTTTAATTCCGTAACAGAAGAAGTACTTGCTTTCCTTGCCGCGTGCGTTAAGGGCAAGATTAATATGTTGGTCTCCGGGGGTACCGGTTCTGGGAAGACCACCTTACTAAATGTACTTTCAAATTATGTTCCAAGCAATGAGCGTATCATTACCATAGAGGACTCTGCTGAACTCCGATTGCAGCAGGAACACATTGTGCGGCTAGAAACGCGCCCATCCAATATAGAAGGTAAAGGCGAAGTTACACAGCGGGAGTTAGTGCGAAACAGTTTGAGGATGAGGCCGAACCGTATAGTAATTGGAGAGGTACGTGGGGCTGAAGCCCTTGATATGTTACAGGCCATGAATACGGGCCATGAGGGTTCTCTCTCTACCATCCACGCCAATAGCCCAAGAGATGCCCTGACCCGCCTGGAGGTTATGTGTGTGTTAAGTGGTTTTGATATGCCAGTGCATTCTATACGCTATTATACGAGTTCTGCCATAAACATAGTTATTCAGGTTGCCAGACTCTCCGATGGGAGCAGGAAGGTAGTCAGTGTTACTGAGATAACTGGTATGGAAGGTTCAACTATAACTATGGAAGAAATTTTTAAATTCTCAGTATTGGAGGGAAGTACGACAGGCAGAGTTCGTGGAATGTTGAAAGCTACAGGCATACGGCCCAGGTTTATTGAGCGCATTAGGGGGTTGGGTGTTGAAGTATCGGATGAAATATTTAAGATATGCAGTATCGGCTGAATAGGCAGCAAAATGGCACTCCTTGGTAACAAAATCTTCTGGTTTGCAGTGTTGGGTGGCTCTAGTTGTGCTATGATTGGATTTAGTGTTCTATTAGTTAGACTTTCTCTCAGGGACCAAACTAGGTCACTTTTGCGTGAACGGCTGGATAGTATCAGGCGTATTAACAGACCTTATGTAGAGCTTCCAAAAATACCTCTAAAAAAAGAGGAATTTTTTCTTGTTCAGTCCAGAAAGGGAAGTAAGTTTGCTGAATATCTTCGGGGGCGGTTAGGAATTGGACTAAATCCGAAATTAATTATAGCATTAATTGCTTTCCTTTCCTTTCTAATAGTTAGCTCTTTCGCCGCTTATCTTTTCTATCATGCGTATCTCGGATTAATCACAGGTGTGGTTATTTTTGGTACAAGCATGGGCGTGTGGTGGTTTTTTAAGTTTAGGAGAGCCAGATTCTTAATGGCTTGTGATGCCCAATTGCCAGAACTTTTAGACTTTATTGTAAGGGCCTTGAGGGCAGGTCATGCCTTTTCTACAAGCCTTTCCTTGGCGAGTGAAGAGCTACGGGAGCCCCTCGGGCCAGAATGCCGCCGCATCTACAGAGAACAAGAACTTGGCATCCCGCTTGAGTCCGCCTTAGTTAATCTTACTGAAAGGGTGCCTCTATTGGACTTGAAGTATTTTGCCACGGCTTATCTAATACATCGGGAGCTGGGCGGGAACCTAGCCGAGGTTTTACAGAACATTTCCAGAATAATCCGAGAACGATTCAAACTCAAAAAACATGTTCATGCCATAACTGCAGAAGGACGGATGTCCGCGTGGGTACTTAGCATACTACCCTTCGCTACAGCAGTTAGCTTTTTTGCAATCCGGCCGGAGTACATCAATACACTGTTAACCGATCCCTTAGGGCAGAAACTTACATTCGTCGCTTTATGCCTGTGGTTTATAGGGATTATTGTAATAAGAAGGATTGTTCGCATAGAATACTGATGGGATTCAAATGGAACTGTATTTTTTACTAGCATTAACTATATCTCTTTTTGTCGCTTCTGTGCTGGCAGTTATTTCCGTTTATGCTAGGGGAGGAAGGCGTTCTAGGCTGAACCTGCGCCTAGAAGAAATAAAAAATCCTAAACTTCAGCAAACGGAGGGCTTAAAAGTTGAAAAAACCAATTTCTTCACTAATAGTTTAATAAGTATTGGTAGACTTATAGCTTCTAAGAATGATGCAAAGAAGAAAACTATTGAGAGAAAGTTGCATACCGCAGGTATCTATTCTGATAAAGCTGTGTTTATCTTCCAGGGTATTAGAATTCTCCTGCCTATGGGATTACTTTTAATTGTCCTTCTTTCCTTCCCTATATTAAGATATCACCCATTGGTGTTGATTATAGCTGGGGTGAGTAGTATATTGTTTGGCGTATTTTGTCCTCTATTAGTCGTACGCTTAATGGCACGTAAGAGAAAATCGGAGATTGAGAGAGGCTTCCCAAATGCACTTGACCTTCTGGCAATCTGTGCTGAGGCGGGGGTGGGTCTTGACACAGCCATTAAAAGAGTCGCCGAAGATAAGGCGCTATCCAATAAACACATATCCAGAGAGTTTATGTACTACATTTATGAATCCCAGATAGGTATTCCTAGACATGAGGCCCTGCGCAATCTCGCAGCGAGGCTGGATATCGATATAATAAGAGCCTTTATAGGTCTGCTCATCCAGTCAGAAAAGCTTGGCACGAGTGTAGTAGACACACTACGGGTTTACTCTGATTCTATCAGGACAAAAAGACGCCAGGATGCGGAGATAAAAGCGGCAAGACTACCTGTATTAATGGTTTTTCCTCTAGCGTTATGTATCTTCCCGAGCTTATATTTAATAATCTTAGGGCCTGCAATGATAAGCATTTTTAGAACTTTAGGAGCAAAGTAGCACAAACAATTTGATAGTAAAAGTTTATTGTGGGTGGCATAGTTAGATGTGGTTTGTAACCGCATCTTAGGAAATTCCTGCAGGCAGACCTTTAGTTCTGGCCAATTTTATAACAGAGCTAAAGTTTTACCACAACTTCTTAATGTTTCGGGGATTGTAATAATACATGTGCAGGGATACGGCCACGGTTTTGATAATATCAATGTTGTTATTTGTTGAAGGCTGTTCCAGTTACGATTCTTCTTATCAAGAATCCTCTGCCAACTTAGTGAGAAAGTCAAATCCCTCTATAAACAATCCAAATTCCTATCAAGACAGTGTCATCTTGCATAGGGCTCTAGGAGAAAAATACTACTCGGATCGCAAGTACAATCTAGCTATTACAGAGTTCTCCACTGCTTTGGAAATGGTCCCTGGGGACGCAGCCACATATGAAGGCTTAGGCCGCTCTTATAGAGAGATAGGAGAATTTGACAAGGCTATTGAAGCATTTGAAAGGGGGAGTCTGCTTAAACCTCCGACCCCCACTTCACCCGCACATGCAAAGCTACACAACAGCACGGCTTTAACATATGATATGATGGGTAACCATGAAGAAGCTATTATGGAGTACGATAAGGCTATTAAACTTGACCCGACTAACGACTCCTTTTATAACAACAAAGGTTTCTCCTATCTATTGCAGGGGCAGGTAGAAGCAGCTATCTCCGCTTTTAAGAAGGCCATAGAGACCAATCCAAATAATAAAACCGCCTATGGAAATTTAGGGTACGCTTATGGTTTAAAAGGCATGTATGAACTGGCACTGAATCAGTTTAAACTGGCAGGGGATGAAGCCTCTGCCTATAACAATTTAGGTTACATATATACTAAAAATGGCAAATTGACTGAAGCCCTAGAATCATATAATAATGCCTTGAAGCTTAATCCAAACATACCTAACATATACTATAATAAGGGCTTAGCTTACGAACTGCTCGGGGACACTGCTAATGCTATCCAGGCTTATCAAGAGTTCCTTAACAGCACGACCCAAACATCTGCTGCTGAGGAGGCCTTTGAAAGGATACAAGCTCTAAAAAGGAAAAAGGCGGAAAACAAGTAGGCTAGAAATCTCTTTAAGAGACTTTTAGACTCAGATAATGTTCTCATTGGGATAAATAAATAATAGTAGATAGTTATGAGGGGGAAAAACAACCTTTGTGGTAAAACTGTTTACATACTGCTAATCTAACCATGGCAAAAAAGATACTTATAGTAAAAGATGACCAGGGGATACAGTTCTTTAGAAGAAATTTATTTCGAATAAAGAATTAGGTCAAGACAATGTTAATTTTTCTTGACTTTTTGTCTAGAATGGGATATTTCTTTGCTAGTGGAAAGCATGAAAGGTTAAGTTAATCCTCCTTAATTAGGATGGCCGTTGTCATCTCTGTGAGAAGGATGTGATAAGAAGTAAGAGGCGACAATTACTTAATTTCTTTATCCCTTCCAAATATTTGAAGACGGCCCAAATGAAAAGTTATCCCCGCTGCAAGTATCTAACCTTCTTATTATGCCTTCTTTTAGTAGGATGTGTTACTACCCCGGCCCGTGTTACATATCAGCCTTTTAAAGAACCTTTCCAGTATTCTTCTCACATAAACGCTGGTGACATCGTAATAGCTGCCGACCCCATATTTGATGGGGACGCTGCCAAGAAACATTTTACTGCTGACATTAACGAAGCGGGCTTGTCAGCTATAAGGCTAATAATCAGAAATGGGTCAGGACAAGACATAGCAGTCGGCGCCTCTCAAATTTTTCTAGAAAGCAGCGACGGTAGCTTGGTGCCTGCAATACCGACGGAAATTGCCGCAAAACGTCTCGCTGAAGCACATATCATGAGTAAAACATTTGAACGTAGCGCTATTTATGGTGTGGGAGGCGCTGCGGCTGGCGCTGCCTTTGGGGCGGCTTTAAGTTCTCTTGCAGGTGTAGACCCTGGGTGGGGAGCAGCCTACGGAGGCCTTCTTGGCGGCACCGTGGGTGCTACTCATGGGGGATTTTCTGCTGGACTTAGGCGATTCGAATCAAGAATGGATTCGACAGAGGAACTAATGTATGTAATGTGGAAAGATGAGGTATCGATTCCTACAGGAACTCTAGCGCACGGCTATATATTTTTCCCTTTAGGGTATTACACTAAGGTCAGTGTTACATTTATGTCAACTACAGGATGGACACCGACATTTGAGATACCCCTTTTCTACAAAGCGGTTCAACCGTCTATCTCAACTGCGTCTTCTTCTTTACCTGTACTAACCCAAACTCCTACCGTTAACCCTCATAACCTTTATGCTGGTCAGAAGCCGGTTACAAAAGAGCTACCAAATCAAGAAGTTAAAGAAAAAGGTTGGCTAGAGGTTGCAAGTTTTAGCGGTAACGGCAACACAAATACATCCTTTCTTAAAATTGCTGGGAAACGATGGAGAATAAACTGGTCTAATATAAGAGGTGGCTACATTACAATAACTGTATTCAGGCCAAACGGGGATGTAGTCTCAGTTGCGGGACGTGGTGAAGTTAATGATACACACTTTGTTTACGAGCAAGGAACTTTTTATTTGCGTGTTAATGCTCCAGCAAATTGGACTATAAAAGTTGAAGAATTAAAATAAGGTAAGGACTCGGCGAGTAGGAAGGTTGGACACTTATTCTTAAGAGTCAATTTAAAGGAGAGAAATAATGAAACATTACATTAAAACTAAGGCCTAGAGAGTTTTGAAGGAGATTTTGAAAAAGGGTATTGAAGCTATGCTTAAGCTACTTTAATCAAATTGCGATATTATTTTATTATAAGGACATTTTCAAGCTGTTTTTTACTTGTTATTTTTCCACTGAACCCTCCTGTAAAATCAGGTCTTAAATTGATTGCTTCAGTATCTCCTTTTGAATCTTTTATTGTTCCTCTAAATCCGCTAGTTATTTTATCTGGCCTTAAAGGAGTACTTTCAGCAGAGAGCGAGGAAGACTTAGCCCTCAAGCTTTCTCACGAAGGCTGTTACTTCTTAGCTGCCTCCAGTAAAGAAGCCTCTGGCGCAGGATAAAAAAGTACAACATCAATACTTAATTTCAGTTTGAAAAACACCAAACCGCAAAAGTTATCTAATTTTTGTAACCACCCACCTGAGCCGTACGCTACCAATACTTTCAAAAAAAGGCTTGTCTCCTGGACTGGCAAGATTTAGAATATCTTAGCTTTCAGGAGGACTGTCCAATCGATGGCCAGGACACGCCTGGGAATGAGACTATTGAAAGAGGGCCTTATCAGCGCGCAGCAATTGGAAATGGCCCTCAAGGAACAGACCAGGACGGGGGACCTTCTTGGAGAGGTTCTCAACCGTCTGGGTTTCGTCACCCAGGAAAACATTATGAAAATCCTGGCTGCCGATGCTGGCATAGAGTTTATTAGCCTCGGAGGCTTCACGCCCTCGGAAGACCTCCTAAAATTCGTACCTGAAACTATTGCCAGGAAGCATAAGACCCTCCCTATTAGTTTCATTAATGGCATATTAAAAGTAGCCACTCCCAACATATTTGATATTGAGGCCATAGACGAACTCCAGGATTTCTCAGGCCATTTTGTTCAGGTCGTGGCAGTCGCAGAGGAAGAGGTGAACCAGGCCCTGAACCGCTGCTACGGTACCAAGCCATCACCACTAGAGGGCAAGCCTGGAAGGGAAAAACTGGAGACAGAAATAGAAGAAACAATAGCCAAGGCGGAGAGAGAGGCTTGTTGTTGGGTCGGAACAGAATCAATCACGATAGCCCCTATTGTAAAACTCCTGGATTTACTCATTCACTGCGCTATCCAATTAGATGCTACAGACCTCCATATAGAGCCGGAGGAAAATCTTATAAGGACGCGTTACAGGATAGATGGCGTTCTCTCTCAGGGGCCTGCCCTTCCCAAGAATCTCCAGTCTGCTGTCACTGTAAGGGTAAAAATCATGTCTGGCATGAATATCTCTGAGACACGGACACCTCAGGACGGGAGAATAAAATCAGTTATTGAAGGCAAGGTAATAGATATCAGGGTCAACAGTTTTCCTACCGCTTTTGGTGAAACCATAGCCATGAGGCTATTGGACAAAGAAAAACTGGTTAGGGGGTTAGATAGCCTGGGTTTTTCCAGTGCTAATCTTTATTTATTTAAGAGAATCATCACCAAGCCCTACGGAATCATACTGGTTACCGGTCCAACAGGTTCAGGAAAAACTACTACCCTCTATTCCGCCCTGTCCTTCCTCAACAGTTTGGAGAGAAAAATAATAACGTTGGAGGATCCTGTGGAGTACGAACTCCCCATCATTCGCCAGTCTCAGATAAACCCTAAGGCCGGCCTTACCTTCGCTACAGGATTAAGGGCTATTCTGAGGCAGGACCCTGATGTCATCTTTGTGGGCGAGATCAGAGATGCTGAGACGGCAGAGATGGCAGTTCGATCCGCCTTAACAGGGCATCTTGTCTTCAGTACCCTTCACACCAATGACGCTGTGGGGGCAATACCCAGGCTCATAGATATGGGAGTGGAGCCCTTCCTTGTGGCCTCCACCGTGGTCGCAGTTATCGCACAGAGGCTAGTAAGGGTAGTTTGCAGGCATTGTAAAGAAGAAACTATCCCTGACCCCGCTGACTTAAAAGAAACCGGCTGGGATGAACAATTAAAAAAGTATTACAAAGGGAGGGGTTGTGCTATATGCAGAGGAACGGGCCATAAGGGTAGAATTGCGCTATTTGAACTATTAACCATTACCCCTAAATTTTCGGAACGCATTACAACTAGCTCGGACACCACTGTCATGAAGTCTCTTGCCCTCCAACAGGGTATGAAACCACTGATGGAAGATGGACTTGAAAAGATTCAGCAGGGAGTCACCACGCTTGAAGAAGTCCTAAGGGTAGCTGCGTTCTAACTAAATGCCACACTACAACTATGTAGCCTTAAACGACTATGGCAAACGTGTAAAAGGGATACTCCCAGCAGAGAGCGAGGAAGACTTAGCCCTCAAGCTTTCTCACGAAGGCTATTATCTCTTATCTGCCTCCAGTATGAAAGCCTCTGAGAAAGGGAACTCCAAGCCACTTTTTACCTGGGGAAGGAAAATAAGACCCCGAGAGATTATCACCTTTACTTACCACCTCTCCACCGTTCTTAGTGCAGGTATACCTATCCTACAGGGCCTCGATGACCTGGTGGAACAAACCTCCGACCCTAGGTTTAGACGTATAATAACGGAAATAAGAAATGATGTCCACGGGGGACGCAGGCTTTCTGAGGCCTTAATGCGTCATCCCGAGGCCTTCTCAGAACTGTACGTAAATATCCTAAAGGCGGGTGAGGCCACAGGAGAAATAGATAAAATCCTGCATGATTTGGCCTCCTTCATGGAGTGGCAGGAAGAGATGAAAGGGAATTTAAAACAGGCCATCACGTACCCAATTATTCTTCTCAGTGCTATAACTCTCCTTGTAGGTTACCTCTTTGCCTTTGTGCTTCCCAAGTTTACGAAGATACTGTTGGACCTTAAAGTCCCTTTACCATTACCTACTATAATCGTAATTACCGTCAGTGATTTCATGAAGTCCAGTTGGTACTTCTTCCTTACCGGTTTTGCCATAATAATTACAACTTTAAAGGTAATTTCCCGATTTCCCTGGGGCAGGATGGCACTGGATAGCTTTAAGCTGCAGATTCCTGTCTTTGGAGAACTTATTAGAAAGATTGCCCTCTCCAGGTTTTCTCATTTCATGGCCCTCCTTTTCAAGGCAGGAATCGATATCCTCCAGTCTCTATCCGTGGTGGAAAGGGTTGTAGGCAACGAGGCCATTGCCAAAACCATACGCAACGCCCGTGAACAGGTAAGAATAGGGCGGCACCTTTCGGAACCCTTAAAAAAAAGCAAACAGTTCCCTCCAATGGTCGTGCGGATGGTAGAAATTGGGGAGGTAAGCGGTGAACTGGATAAGAGTCTGGAAAAAGTGAGTAAATACTACGACCGCGAGATACCTGCTACCATTAAGAGGGTCTTCGCCGTATTGGAACCTGCTATGATCATCTGCCTGGCATCCATGGTCCTCCTTGTAGCGCTATCAATATACCTTCCTCTGTACAGCTCTCTGGGACGACTGGGTAGGTAAACCCGTATTTAAAAACTATGACTAGAGTCGAGCCCTTCATTGGTATGGAGGTAACCTTCAGGAAAATCAAGCTAGTGGAGCTGGTTACAACAGCCACTGGGCTTGAAGTCACCAACTTCGCCCTTCTGGACCTTCCCCCAGAGGGATTCAAAGTTGTTGGGCCAAAACTTCAGTCCCTCCTCAAAGAAAATAAATTTCTAGGGAAGAAGGTTAATGCACTACTTTCCTACCCCTCCATAGACTGCCAGCAGGTTCCTCTACCCCCTATGAGCAAGGCGGACCTGAAGCTAGCTGCCCAACGGGAGGCTAAAAAAGATTTTAAACTGCCTGAAGGAGAATTGGTCTACGCCTATGAACAGGTGGGAGAGTCGGAGGAAAAAGGCATACCTAAAAAAGAGGTCCTCATTGCTCGAACTTCTGCTAAAGACGTCAAAGAATATCTTCAGGTATTGAAAGAGGCAAACTTGTGCCTTAACTCCGTTGCCGTCTTGCCTGCGGTGCTATTAAATCTCTTTAGGATGAAAGGAGAAATAGAAGAAGAAACCCTGGCAGTGGCTTTCCTGGGAGAGGAAAAAGGTACGATAATATTCCTCCATCAAGGACACCTCCGCTTCCCAAGGAACTTCCCCTTAAGGCTAACAGGAGATTTTGAAGGACTCCAGACCCGACTTTTAACCGAGCTAAAACGTACTTTACTTTACCAGGAGCTAAAGGCAAGGGGGCTTGAACCTCAGCGGATTATCCTCCTGGGAGACATTGACAAACCTAAAGAATTAACCGAGGCCCTGACGCAGGAGTTAGGAATAAAGACAGAGATTTATCTCCCTCCTGGACTGGACCTCTCCCCTCTTGGGGATAGAATGAAAGAGTTCAAGGATTCTATTCAGCAGTTCGCTATACCCTTAGGCCTGGCGTGGAACGGGCCAGGACGTTCAGAGTTAAACATTCTGGCTCGCGAAATACAGATGCAAAAGAAGGCCAGCCTGGCCAAGGTGGCAGTGATTGCAGTAGGAGCCCTGTTTACTATTCTCCTGATAATGCGCTCTGTATGGCTATGGGTGGATGGTCAGCCACACTGGCAAAATCTCAAAAAGGCACAGATAGAACTGGCCGAGTTACAACCAAGGGTAAAAGAAATCGCTGGAGTCCTTGATGAAAGAAGAGCACACAATAATAGGCTGGCCTTCCTGGGAAAGATGAAGGGACCCGAAACTAGCTGGGAAGAGGTCATTAGAATTTTAAGCCTTATCGTACCTCAGGAGATGCACCTGGAACTCCTGGAGTTAAAAGAAAACCCAGATGATTGGACTATGAGGTTGAAGGGAAAGGTACTTGGGGCTGATATATCCTTGATACATAATCGCTTCAAGGAATTCTTCTCCCTCTTCCTTACCTCCCCAGCCGTTAGAGACGTTAAAGTAGAATCACTTAAGATGGGTCCAGCAGTAAAAGAGGGAAGACCCCCTTCCAGCCAGTTAGAATTTGCTGTGGTAATAACAATAATGTAAGGAGATTCCTTTGGCTCTGCCGAAAATCAGCCTGGAAAGACTGCCTCAATTTGCAAAAATACTGCTTTTAATAGTGCCAATGACGATAGTATTCGTGCTCCTTAATCTTCTTGTCCTAGGCCCAAAGGCCGGGCGACTGGAAACAGCTAAAGGCGAGGTAAACAAGCTGTATATGGAAATTATTAGGGATAAACAACAACTTGCGACTTTCAAACCATTCAGCGAGGAAGAAACTAAAGAGATAGCAGAGACAAAAGAGTCCTTCCAACTCATGACGAAGTCGTTGAGGACAGTAAGGGAAGTTTATGATAAAATAACAAAAAAGGCAGTCTCTTGCGGCATAAGTGACCTCTCCATAGACCCTTCCTACAGGCCACTTCAAGTCGAAGAGATACTCAGTATGGAAACACAGTTCGGAATGGACAAGTGCAGGAGCTTTTTGAAACTTAATTTCCACAGCGACTTAAAATCGCTGGGTTGCTTTCTTACGGGTTTAACGGGAGGGGAAGACCATTTGATAATTGAATCTCTGACAATAAAGCGTGAACTACCAAAACCAGGCGTTGAGCTGGTACTAAAACTATTTACAAAGAGCTAAAACAACAATGAAATTAATTACGTTAGAAAAAAGGATAGAAGAGGCATACAGGCTAATGTCCCCTTGCCGGCTCTGCCCCCGAAACTGTAAGGCTGAGAGGCTGGAGGGCAAAAAGGGGTTCTGTGGTGTTGGTGCCAAAGCGGTGGTCTCGTCTTACGGACCCCATTTCGGGGAGGAAAGGCCCCTTGTAGGACGCCACGGCTCGGGTACCATCTTCTTTGCAGGCTGTAACCTGGGCTGCCTCTTCTGCCAGAATTATACTATAAGTCATTACAAAGAAGGCCAGGAAGTTACTGCGGAGACCCTGGCCAATATGATGCTCGCTTTACAGTCAACGGACTGTCACAACATTAACCTTGTCACGCCTACCCATGTTGCACCCCAGATTATGGAGGCCCTTCAAATCGCCAGGGATAGGGGACTTAAGATTCCTACTGTCTATAACTGTGGTGGGTATGAATCCGTAGAAACCCTGAGGCTATTAGAGGGGTTTATAGACATCTATATGCCAGACTTTAAGTATAGTGAGGGTAAATGGGCCAAAAAGTTTTCATTAGCAGAGGACTATCCTGAGGTGGCCCGTGAGGCCTTTAAAGAGATGCACAAACAGGTGGGAGACCTTGTGATAGAAGAGGGTCTGGCAGTCAGAGGGTTACTGGTCAGGCACCTGGTCATGCCCAGTGGTGTAGCAGGTAGCAAGGCCATTATAGACTTCCTGGCCGAGGAAATCTCGCCGAATACCTACATAAATGTAATGGAGCAGTATTTTCCCTGTTATCGAGCCAGAGAGTTTCCAGAGATAAACCGACGGATTACACACGATGAATACATGGAAGTCTACCTCTACGCCAAGGCAAAAGGGCTTAGACTCGAAGAATGATTGTAGGGGCAACCCTTGCGGTTGCCCCTATTGCGGTTTCGTAAAATACGGGGGCAGGTGCAAGACCTGCCCCTACAATTGGTTCCTTATTCAAATGGAGCCTTGCAAAGTAAAGGATTGAGAAGGCCAGTGTATGAAATATAATCCCGAGGTTCATCATAGAAGATCAATAAGATTTAAAGGATACGATTATTCACAAAATGGAGTATATTTTATAACGGTATGCACTCACAATAGGAAACCTTATTTTGAACAATACCTAAAATTAAGGCAAATTGTGGACATGAGGTGGCAAGAGATACCAAAATGCTTTGCTGGTGTAACATTAGACAAATCTCTAATTATGCCCAACCACCTCCACGGAATAATAATCGTAGGGGCAACCCTCGCGGTTGCCCAAAATGCGATTACAGGAAACGGGGCGGGCGCGAGGCCTGCCCCTACCATTGGAGAAATCGTTGGAATGTTTAAATCGTTGTGTGTACATGATTGGTTAGGATACATTAAAGAAAATAGAATTGATACAGTTGGAAAATTCTGGCAGCGCAATTATTATGAACATATAATTCGCAGCGAGGATAGGCTAAACAAAATAAGGGAATATATTATTAATAATCCATTAAAATGGCTATTTGATAGAGAAAATCCAGATAGGCATGGCAGTGACGATCTAGAGGATGAAATATTCACCGTGCCAAAGTAAAATAGGCCCATGCGTTACAAGAAACCGAATTTCCCTTCCGACAATAAGGTGCCGTACGAATGGTGAGAATTTATTGTTACAATCTATAATATGGCAAAGATAAAAGTCTATTACGACAAAACGGGGAAGACACTTACAGTATGGTTTGATGAACCCACCAAGGAGTATGTTTGTGAAGAGACAGGTGAAGAGGTTATTCTTATAAAGGATAAGGAAGGCAGGGTCATTGGCTTTGAACGCCTTAACTTTGTCTTAGAGGAAGAAGAGGTTGGCTTCGCCTTTGAGGCTGTGTCTATTTAATCGCGATAGGACAAAGGAAAGGAATCTAAAAAGAAGTTTATTATTTTGATAAAGAGTAAACTTATGAAGATACGATATGATGGTGAGGTAGACACCCTCTATATAGAGTTTCGCCCGCTGGCCCCAGGAACGGCTGAGAATCGTTCGCTAAGTGAGGAGGTAACTGGCAATTACGGGCCTGACGGAAGGTTGGCCGGGCTAGAAATCCTTGACGCCAGCATAGTATTAGGCGAAGACCTTAAGAAGTTGGTCTTTGAAGTCAGCCCTGTAATTCGCCAGGCTACTGGCTGAAAAGACTTATAGAAGTCATCGCGACCCGGTATTTTCAAAGGTTGAGAGGTGCAGGATTGAAAGTGAGACTTCAGCACAATATCCCCACTGTCGGGGCTGTTGAGCTTGTTCTTGAGAGAAATCCCGCCCTTTTCTATAAAATTATGGTGAAGAAAGGTGAAATAGACCGTTTGGACAAACTACTTCATCTGGGCGTTATTCAGAGCCAGTTTCCTGGTATGCGTCACACTCGATTAGATTATACAATGACAATGCTTCATCTTACTCAACAGCTTAGAGAGGCAGGTTGGGAAGGTCTTTCCAGCAAGCCAAAGGTTGGTTCGATTAGGCTAAGCGGAAGAGATTCATTGCAGATATTAGCACTAGTCTCGAATATTGGACACTTGCCAGGTACCTTTGCAGTTGAGAAAGGCATAATGCACTTCATAGTTAATAAGAATCTGACTAACGATTTTAAAGAACATGCAAAATTGAATAGGGATATCCATATAGACTACTCGACCCTCAACAAGGTTTTAGCTCTAATTAAGTTAAGGAAATGGATTAAAGATGAAAAACACAAGAAGAGGAAGGAACTTTTACAAGCTGCAATTGAACTCCTCTCCGAACTTGTAACATCTAAACCTAGCACAGAACATCGACGAAAGGTCTTTGAATATTTTAACCTTGTCCGCCGTGTTTCATATCAACTTATTGATTGTATTTACGTTAATTTGCCAATTAAAATTGAATACGGCGATTTTATCAACCAGTTACATGTATTGTCTCAAAGAGAACGCTTAGAGAACGTCTTGGCTTTGATTGACCATTACACGCGCATTGTTTATGCCCAAATTTATCACGCAGAAAGTGCCCGTAAACAGCTTGCGTTATGTGCTAAATCTACCTATGAATCATTATCAACACAAGTTAATGCCGATCCTGGAAGTGTGCTTCAAAAGGAGGTCTGTAAGTGGCTAAAAAAATCGGAATGGGATGGACTAGGGATAGGACATCAAGGAGAGCAAAATCTAGATAATATATTATCTGTAACTTTGCCCCATGCACCTTTCGTAAATTTTCTAACGGAATCTTTTGTAGATAAGAATGTAGATGAGCTTGAGCTAGACCTTTCGACTTTCCTTGGCAGCCCAGAAATAACTGTACTTTATATTCCAGGGTTAAGAGACCTATTTACAGGAGAAACTTCTCCTGGCGAACTACGTTTCGATGTTTTTATAACCCACATTCTTAGTATAAAGGACCGGCTAAAGATTTTAGGGAAGACTTTAGTTTGGTGCTATAGAAATTTTGGTTCGGCGTGGGGTATAGGCATTTTCAACAAAGCGGTTTTTCAGTCACTCTTACAGACGGCATTGGGAAATGTTAATAGTGAAGTTTTATTAAACATTGCACCTGATGATTTTTTCAGGGATGATTCCATATTCGTTCCAGAAGACAAGTTGAAAATGTTTCATGCTGCCATATCACAAAAGAAAGAAGCCAGCAAATTATTTAGAAATAAAGAGGATACAAAATGGGATCAAGCCAAAAAGGAAAGATTTTTTGAGTGCAAAGCATTAAAAGAGTTGATTAAAAAGGAGTGGGAGCCTCCACGCCCAGGTTTAGCTCAGTACTATGTTGTCATTCCTGCGCAAATAAGGTTTAAAGATACCTCCAAGAATCAAGATATCTGCGAGTTTGATGCTGCACTAATGAGACTCTCAATAAGAGGTAAAAATGTCTCACAAATTACTCTTTTTTT
>JAHFOV010000101.1 GCA_023261505.1 Planctomycetota bacterium | reverse complement strand
AATCATAACTCAAAAAGACTCAGGTGTTTATTGCATTTACGTAGCCATTGGCCAGAAGCTCTCCACGGTGGCAGACCTGGTTAAGACCCTGGAGAACCATGGGGCAATGGACTACACCACAGTAGTACTTGCCTCCGCCAGCGACCCAGCACCTCTGCAATATATTGCCCCCTATGCAGGCTGTGCCATGGGAGAGTACTTCAGGGATAATAGCCAGCATGCGGTAGTAATGTACGACGACCTTTACAAGCACGCCCTGGCCTACCGCCAGGTATCCCTCCTCCTCAGGAGGCCCCCAGGTAGAGAGGCCTTCCCAGGGGATATATTTAACCTCCACTCGCGGCTACTGGAAAGGGCGGCAAAACTCAACGAGAAGCTGGGGGGAGGCTCCCTCACAGCCCTGCCCGTGGTGGAGACCCAGGCAGGGGACTATTCTGCATATATACCCACTAATGTAATTTCCATCACAGATGGCCAAATATATCTTGAAAGTGACCTCTTTTACTCTGGGATACGCCCTGCTATACATGTGGGGCTGTCTGTATCAAGGGTAGGCGGCAACGCCCAGATACCCGCCATGAAAAAGGTGGCAGGGATGCTCCGTCTGACTCTAGCCCAGTACAGGGAGCTTGCGACCTTTGCCCAGTTCGGCTCAGAACTTGACAAGACTACCAGAGACCAGCTTGCCAGGGGTCAGAGGTTAGTAGAGATACTCAAGCAGCGCCAGTATCAACCCATGCCGGTGGAAAAGCAGGTAATGATTATCTTTGTAGGAATAAACGGCTATCTCGACGATGTGCCAGTAGAGAGGATTAAGGAGTTTGAGGAAAGTTTCCTTAGATTTATGGAGGAGAAACATCCTGCAATAGGCCAGGAAATTAAGCAAAAGAAGCGCCTGGACGAGGATGTTACCCGCCGGCTCCACAGGGCTGTAGAGGAATTCAAGAAGGAATTCAGGGGTTAAGCCATGCAGAGCACACGGGAAATAAAACGAAGGATAAGGGGCGTCACCAATATCCAGCAGATAACCAGAGCAATGGAGATGGTGGCCGCTAACCGCCTTAGAAAGGCAGAGACCAGGCTACTTGCCGCAAGGCCCTATGCCCAAAAGATGGCCCAACTCCTTAATTACCTTGCAGTCAACTTTATAGGCAAGACCCACTACCTGCTGAAAGACAGAGACGTAAAGGTAATCAAACTCCTGGTCATAACCTCTGATAAAGGCCTCTGTGCTGCCTACAATACCAACATCATTCACCACGTTCTAAAGTTCATGAATGCAAATCCTAACAAGGAGTTCAGGCTCCTCCTGATAGGTAAAAAGGCGTCGCTATACTTCCAGAAGAGAAAGTTTCAGATAGAGAAATACTTTCCAGAGGCTGTGGAAAAACTGGGTCAAAAAGATATAATAAAAATTGTAGATACATTGACAAAAGACTTCCAGAAAGGAGATTATCAGGAACTCCAGCTATTCTTTACCAGATTTGTTACAGTTATGAAGGGTGTACCCACGGCTTTAAAGCTCCTCCCTATAGAGGGCCAACCTGAAAAGGCAATCAGGCCTGATTACATCTTTGAGCCCTCTCCTGAGGATATATTTGAGGGGCTATTCCCCAAATATATGGAGTCCCGCCTCCACCATGCCCTCTTGGAGTCTTTGGCCTCAGAATATGCAGCGCGGAGGGTGGCTATGATAGCCGCCTCAGAGAACGCAGAGGAGATGAAAAATGAGCTGGTTCGTTCTTACAACAAGGCCCGCCAGGAGACCATCACAAAAGAACTCATGGAAGTGGTCTCAGGGGCAGAGGCCCTTATGTTATAATAGGTTATAAAAGGAGGTATAAAAAGGTTGAATAACAATATAGGTATTATAGTTCAGATAATAGGCCCTGTGGTAGATATAAGGTTTAGCCCTGGAAGCCTTCCAGCTATACGCAATGCGCTGAAGATTAAAGAACCCAAGAACGGTATAGAACTGACAGTTGAGGTTGCCCAGCACCTGGGCAACGATACCGTTCGATGTGTAGCCATGTCTTCTACCGATGGGCTGGTCAGGGGCATGAAAGCAGAAGACACTGCCAGGCCCATAGAGGTGCCAGTAGGTAAGGAGGTGCTTGGTAGGATGTTCAACCTCCTGGGAGAGCCCGTTGATGAGCTTGGCCCTGCGAAAACTGAGCTAAGATATTCCATCCATCGCTCTCCTCCTCCCTTTGAGGAGAGGGAGACAACCGCTACCATCTTTGAGACAGGATTGAAGGTGGTGGACCTGCTTGCCCCATTTGCCAGGGGCGGAAAAGTAGGCATGTTCGGTGGGGCAGGCGTAGGCAAGACAGTACTCATTATGGAACTTATCAGGAATATTGCCACTGAGCATGGTGGGTTTTCCACCTTTGCAGGGGTGGGAGAGAGGACCCGTGAAGGCAACGACCTCTGGCTTGAAATGAAGGAATCAGGAGTGCTGAATAAAACCGTGCTCGTATTTGGCCAGATGAACGAGCCCCCTGGTGCAAGGTTAAGAGTGGGGCTAACCGCCCTGACTATGGCCGAATACTTCAGAGACGTGGAGGGCCAGGACGTACTCCTGTTTATAGATAACATCTTCCGCTTTGTACAGGCCGGCTCTGAGGTCTCAGCGCTACTGGGAAGGATGCCTTCTGCCGTGGGCTACCAACCAACCCTCGCTACGGAGATGGGGGAACTCCAGGAGAGGATTACCTCTACCAAGAGGGGTTCCATTACCTCTATGCAGGCTATATACGTTCCGGCCGATGACTTCACAGACCCGGCACCTGTGGCCACTTTCCCCCATCTGGACTCTACTATATGGCTATCCCGCCAGATAGCAGAACTCGGAATCTACCCAGCCGCTGACCCCTTGCGTTCTACCTCCCGAATTCTTGAGCCAACGATCGTAGGCCAGGAACATTACTACATAGCCAGGGAGGTGCAGAGGATACTCCAGAGGTATAAAGACCTCCAGGACTTTATAGCAATACTCGGTATGGAAGAACTCTCTGAGGAGGATAAGGTACTCGTGGCAAGGGCAAGGCGCATCCAGAAGTTCCTCTCTCAGCCCTTCTTCGTGGCAGAACAGTTTACAGGAACAAAGGGCAAATACGTCCCCATCCAAGAAACCGTAAGGAGCTTTAAGGAAGTAGTGGAAGGAAAACATGACCACCTCCCGGAACAGGCCTTTTACATGGTGGGTGGGATTGAAGACGTAATAGAAAAAGCAAAACAGCTTACCTCAAAGGAATAGCCTTGGCAGAGAAGACCTTTAAACTGGAGGTACTCTCCCCTGAGAGACCTATTTATCGAGGGGATGTTATTAGCATAATGGCCGAGGGGACTGAAGGCTTTCTGGGTGTCCTCTACGGCCACGCTCCCCTGCTCACTGGACTAGAGAAGGGCCGTCTAAAGGTAGAAGAACCTGGCGAAAAGGTCTTTCACCTGGCTATTGAGGGCGGCTTCATGGAGGTCAAGCAGAACCAGGTAACAATCCTCACCGAGGCGGCCAGTATAGAAGGTGGCAACTAAAAAGGGTAGGCATCCCTTCCCGTGTGTCTCAGATGCGCTTCATCCCCCTTGCCCTTTAGCTCAATAAAGGATAGAAATGGGCTAAGGTAAGGGCAATATTCAATAGTTAACCTCCCCTTCATCTTCATCCCCCTCCTTTGTAAGGAAGGAAGTTGAAATATCATTATTCTACCTCCCCTTTATCCCCTCCTTTTGAAGGAGGGGAAAGAGGGGTGGTAAATTTAATAAATTCTACATTTTGCTCCCCCTACTGTAGTAATAAAAATAGTTAGGGGGAGGGTAATATTCACTACCTACCCTCCCCCTAACCTCTACTTCAAGCATCATCCTGTCCCCTAACCCCCTTATCACCCAAAAAGGCAGTGAGAATGAGGGAGTTCAAGATGCGCCTTATTTTACAGCATGCTAACTATGTACCACATCCTTCCTTCTCCTCAGGTATCTTCCAGCAAAGCCAGCTAAACCTGTACCCAGGAGCAGCATGGTGCAAGGTTCTGGAACTGCGTCACCAGCCCTAGCAATGTAGTTCGAGGTGCCGCCACCGGCAGGAACACCCACAGAGAGTACGCTGCCAATTGCGCTGTCCGTCCAAACAACCTTTCCCTTCAGCTCCAATATGTACGTGGCAGGAGCCAAAGCTGGACTGCCGGCGGACACGAGCCATGCGGTCACGCCCCCCACAAGGGGTGTGGTAAAGGCAGGAGATGTTGTTGCTGGGGGTACTAATGCAACACCACCGGGTATGCCCAGTATGCTGGCTATCACACTAAAGGTCCCTCCACCACCTGCTGGAAGGGTGATGGGTACTGAGCCGGCAGTCAAAACACTGGTGAGGCCGGCACCGGCTGGGACAGTAAAGCGACGCCTCGCATTCCAATTAATAATAATGGGCGCAGCCCCAACCCTAGTCACATTATAGAAGGCGTGATTTAGCATGAAACTGGCGCCGGGTTGTGCTGGTAGTGCTGGTGGTGACACCACGACACCTTGTGCACCGAGTGTTCCCCCATCCGTAGACGGCCAAGTCGCCGCTGGCGGAGCCAAAACGACGCCATTAACCCCAGTAAACGGGAACAACGCACCAGCAAAGACTGCTGGAGCGCTCCAAAGAAGGAACGCAGCTAAAAAACTAAGTGTTAAAATCGTTTTTCTCATCGTGATCTTCCTCTCTTTTCTTTGTTAATTCGGCTTAAAAAAAGGTACGTACCGTTTTTTTTTGCCGCCTATCAGATTTGCTATTCTCACAAATTTGCTTTTCGCCTTTTCACCTCCTTTCATCTCGTTTCTTTTACTACTTTACTTCCTTTTACTCAAGTTAATTAATTATTTTTACCTAATTCCACCTGCCCGCCCCATTGTGTAAGAAAGGTGCGGCGTTGGAGGTTGGAAAGTATATACCAAAAACGGAGACCGAAAGCAAGCGGAATCCAAAGGGCTCCATCTTTTACTTTTTCCGGTTGTCTTTGACACTTTATAAAACGCCATCGGAGTTACGCTTTTTGCCCTCTCAGAAGGTATAAAGCAGTCCAACTGAGGATTCTTAAATCGAGGAACCAACACATCTTTTCCATGTAAAGGAGATCGTATTTGAGCTTGCGTCTGACGTCGTTTATGCTCTGGTCTGCATGATGTCTGACCTGTGCAAGACCTGTTATACCTGGCTTAACGGCTAGCCTGAGTTCGTAGTCAGGCATAGTCTTTTTAAGTTCTTCTACAAATAAGGGTCTTTCTGGCCTGGGGCCAACTACGCTCATCTCGCCTATTACAACATTAATAAACTGTGGAAGTTCGTCTAAGTGGAATTTCCTCAATATCCTTCCCAATGGCGTAATCCTGGGGTCGTCTGGGCTTGCCCAAACGGGTCCTGTCTGGGCCTCGGCGTCAACCTTCATTGTTCTCAGCTTTATTATCTTAAAAGGCTTGCCTCCCTTGCCTACCCGCTCCTGAGCATAGAAGACAGGACCTGGCGAGGTCAGTTTTATGAGAATACCTAGTAAGGCTATTACGGGTGCGCTCAACAAAAGGCCCAATGCGCCTAAAAATATGTCAAAATGGTTCTTGAATTCCCTGTAACGTCTTCTAGCAAAACGAACTATGAACCCTAGAAGTCCTCCACCTGCTATCACAGCTGTTACCGGTTCTGGCATTTGCAAGTCTCCCGCCCAAGTGTTTTACTTTAGTTAATGTTGAGTGCCACCAGCATCCCAGAATGTTTCATCCTAGGCCTGAATGCTTACCTAATTCCCTGCCAAACAGAGATTTAACAACAGCTAATCCGTTTTTTCTTACAGTTTCTGCTACTATTGGGTAAGGGAA
>JAHFOV010000046.1 GCA_023261505.1 Planctomycetota bacterium | reverse complement strand
CTCCTTTTCAAACACCTCCAGACTGGCCAGGGCGGCGGCACAGGCTAGCGGGTTGCCAGTATAGGTATGGCCGTGAAAGAATGTTCGAGAGTAGTCTCCTAAAAAGGCATTAAATATATTCTCTGTTGTCAGGGTAGCCGCCAAGGGCAGGTAACCTCCAGTTATTCCCTTGGATACGCACATAATATCTGGCATCACTTCTTCCTGTTCGCAGGCAAACATCCTCCCTGTCCTGCCAAAACCAGTTAGGACTTCATCCACAATGAGCAAAACATTATATTTACTGCATAATTCCCTAACTCCCCTCAGGTAGCCCTTGGGGTGGACTATCATACCCCCCGCCCCCTGCACAAGAGATTCAATTATTAAGGCGGCAAACTCATTATGGTTTTGTGCAAGAATCTTCCCCATCTCCTCTAAACAAGCAAGTGCGCAGGTCCCTTTATCCTTGTCCAGTGGACAGCGGTAACAATAAGGAGATGGGGCAAAAAAGACTTGGGCAGTATCCGACTTTGGCAGCTTGTAAGTGCCACCCTCTCCCTTGATGGGTGAGGGTAGAGTGTGGGTGTCCCGCTCCGCCCTCCCATCGCTGGAGGGGGATTTTATTGGTTCCGTAGAGCCAGTGGCAAAAGTCAAAGGACGGTAAATGTCATGGAATTTCGCTATCCCCCCCACACCCACAGCCCCAAGGGTATCACCATGATAAGCATACTGTAAGGCAAGGAATTTCTTTTTTTCATGAGACCCACTCTGTTGCCAATACTGGAAAGCCATCTTTAAAGCCACCTCTACGGCTGTTGAGCCATTGTCGGAATAAAATACCTTTAGTAGGGGCGTATTGCAATACGCCCCTACCCCTTTGGGGGCAATCTCCACCAGCCTCTTTGCCAGCATTATAGATGGGATATTGGATGCACCGAGAAGCGTAGAATGGGCTACCTTTTTTAGCTGGGCCTTAATGGCCCTATCTATCTCCTTCTTCCTGTGGCCGTGGATATTACACCATAAAGAGGAGACGCCATCAATGTATTCATTCCCATAGATGTCCCTGAGGATAACCCCCTTCGCCTCTTTTATAATAAGAGACCTTCCCCCCAAGAAACTGGACATTTGGGTGAACGGATGCCAGAGGTAGCTTTTATCCCATTGTTCAAAGCTTTCTTGTAACGTCATTCTAAGCGAAGCGAAGAATCTATCTCTTCAAAGTCTTTAATATCTGTGCTGATTTATTATCCCTTATAATAGCTCACGCAAAGTTCAGATATATGTCCTAAAACAACTTTCTGGACTAATTCGAAAGACAAAATCTTTTTACTCCACAGTCTCAGGAGCCTGATATTGTACAATGACCTTATCCCCCCTGGTGCAACCAAGGACTTCCCTGGCGTTGCCCATATTGACCGAGATTTCTAGGTGGCCTGAGCTGCCGAAGAGGGCTAGAAGTTCCCCCGCCTGTCCCTCCTGATAGATGCGGCTTATGCGGGTGATTTCCCTGTCCTTTATTGAAATAGAGATGAGACGGGAATAAAGCACTTCTGCCCATGTGTGTTCAACAGTGGTAATCAGATTGCCGAAGCGGTCTATGTGAATAATCTCTGCCTCCAGGAGGCCTTTTTCTTTAATAATCTGGCCTGGGGTGGGGAAGGTGTGGAGGTCGTCTATTTGCCCGCCTAGTTTAGTGGGGTTAAGTCCCTTTGAGAGATGGGCCGCCACAGGGGCAAAGATGTCTCTACCGTGGAAGGTACTGCTAACCTGGGGTAAAAAATATCGGGAGTTCGTCACCTCAACGGCCAGGTGTACTTTTTCTCTAGCAGTAATAAAGCTTAGTAATCCATTGTCTGGGGCAAGAAATGTGTGCTGATTTGTCCTTACGCATATTATCCTGCGTCTGGTTCCAACTCCCGGATCTACTACAGCCACGAAGACGGTCCCCTCTGGAAAATACCTGTAGGCAGAGTAAAGGACAAAGGCACCTTCTTGTATATCTTGCGGGGGAATATAGTGAGATATATCTATGACCTGTACCTGTGGGTTAATCCCTACGATGACAGCCTTCATCTGCCCTACGTAAGGGTCTTCAAGGCCGAAATCTGTAAGGAGGGCTATGACCTTCGCCCTGCCCATACTACAGGATTTCTCCCACTATGGGGAGGGGGTTACCACAAAATTTACACTGCTTATCTTCCAGCCCATGAATACTCACATAATAACCCATCCTCTCTATGACTGCTTTACCACATTTATTACAGTAGGTATGCTCGCCTGGGTGGTCGGGGACGTTGCCGAGGTATACAAATTCCAGTCCCGTTGCCAGACCTATCTCTCGTGCCTCTTCCAGTTTTTCTACGGGGGTGGGCGAGAGGTGTCCTAACTCAAGGTAGGGGAAGAAGCGTGTAACATGCCAGGGGGTCTCCTTGCCCAGATTCTCAAGGATAGTCCTGGCAATATCTCGTAGTTCCTCTGGGCTGTCGTTGTAGCCAGGGACTACATTGGTAATAATCTCCACATGCATATTCCACTTCTTTTTGGCCCTTGTAACTGCCTCCAGGATGGGTTTCGGGTTTTTTATCTTAGCCACCTCTTTGTAGAAGCGGCTTCCATCTATCCTTCCTTTAAAATCCACTCGAAAAGCATCCAGGTAAGGCCCAATAGCATCTAGAGCCTCTAGTCCCACGTACCCGTTGGTAACGAAGACGGTGTAAAGGCCCTGGGCCTTGGCCAGTTTGGCCCCATCAATGGCATACTCCATCCATATAGAAGGTTCATTGTAGGTCCAGGCTATTCCCTGGCATTGGCTTTTTTTTGCATAATTTACCAGTTCTTCCGGGGATAATGGTGTGGTGCGCACTGAGGTCTGTTCCAGGCGGACATGGGCAATCTGCCAGTTCTGGCAGTCGCCACAACGCATATTGCATCCCAGAGAGCCAATAGAATAAACAAGACTGCCTGGCCAGAAGTGGTAGAGGGGCTTTTTTTCGATTGGGTCAGTGCAGGCTGAGGAGACGCAGCCGTAAATGAGAGAGTACAGCTTTCCATCTGTATTCTTTCTTACCCCACAGAAGCCAAGCTTCCCCGGTGCAATTTTGCAGTGGTGAGGGCAAAGAAAGCAATGTACCTTGTTATCTTCCCCTGTAAGTTCATAAAAAAGGGCTTCGTGTTTGAACATGTTATTTTTATTACCTGAGACTTTAAAATGGCGGGCATTTAAGCTGTCCCGCACCTTTTCAGAGGTCTTTACTTATAGTCAAGTATAACTATCTCTGGTTTATCGGGTAGATTGTCTTTACTTAATCTGAGGGTATTTCCCCCCTGCTTGCGGACGTTAGTTTTGTCCTGGATGAAGTACTTGGTACTGTAAAAATTGAAAGTACTGTCAGGAGTTTTATAATGCATCGGTATGGCAATCTTGGGTTTGAGCTGTTCTAGCACCTCACTTGCCTCATAAGGGTCAATCGTTACAATTCCACCTATAGGAATCAGTAAGACATCTATTTCCCCCAGGGTTTTGATTTGTTCCTCATCAAGGAGATGACCAAGGTCCCCCAGGTGAACGATCTTCAACCCCTCTAGCTGAAAAATGAATATAGCGTTAAGCCCATCTTTTTTGCCACGCTTTTTATCATGATATGTGAAAACATTGGAAATGGCAACGCCTTTAATAGTTTCCTCCACTTTTTCCCAGTCTCTTCCATCCGTGGTAAGCCCTCTAATAACCTTGGGTTTATTACGATAGGGTCTAACGTAGTTATGGTCAAAGTGTTCGTGGCTTATAGTTATTACATCAGGCATCACCTCAGGCAGGGGATAACCGGTCTCTTCCCCGAGGGGGTCTGTGAGAATCTTTGTACCTTGAGAGGACTCGATAAGAAAACATGCGTGGCCATACCATTTTAGCGTTACGTCTCCAAAAGAAAGGCTACTCCAGCAAGCTACAAAAAGAAACAGTAAAATGTTAGCCAAGGCGAATCCGCCTTGCGCGCGATAGGCAGTCTTTTTCATCCAGTAACCCTCTGTTTACCTTGTTCAATGGAATAGTAAATCTGCAAAAGTGCTTCAAAAATGAATCTGTCCACCCTCCACTATCGAGAGGGAAGGATTTATTCCCTATGGACTTACCTTGAGTATCTTGAGGCGTATAGGGCAAACTTTGCCCTACACTCTTTCGGAAGTTCCGAAGTTCTAACCTGCGTATAGCAAACCCTTCATTTTCGCCACAAAAATTGGCGAATCCTTCAATCTTTTTGGCGGACTTTTTCTCTTGTCTCGCTACGTTCGGAGGTTTCCATCTGGCTAATGTATTCCCTTATACTTTTTACCCTTTCTGGGCCTATTATCGTGGCCTGCAAAAATCTTTCAAATAGCCCACGGGAGATTATCCTGGGCTGTGAGGCATAAAGCCTTTCAAAGAAATTGGCCAGGCCGTTCGGGTCAAACCCTGCTTTACGGGTGTATATTACGCCCAGCTTATCGGCCTCTTGCTCACACTCTGCAGTGTATTTCTGAAATACAATAAACCTGGCCAGTTCGTCCAGTTTCTCCTTGGAATCAAGAGAGGCATTGCTATCCCTAAGGCGTTTCACCGCGTGCCTTAGGCATACATGGGCTATCTCATGACCTATTATTCCAGCCAGCTCATCCTGGTTTTCCACAAACTTTAAGAGCCCTCTGGTAATATATATGTAGCCTCCGGGGCCTGAAAAGGCGTTTATACGCTCATCCTTCAGGAGTACATACTTGAAGACGAGTCCTTTCCTGTCGCATACGTCCGCAAGCCTCTTGCCTACCGTCTGTACCGCCAGGTTCATTGTTGCATCTTCTTCCACAGTTAGATGGTTTCTAATTTCCTGGTCTATCGCCTCACCGAACATAAGTTCAGTCTCTTCCTGCATAACCTCCTCTTCTGAGAGGGTGGGCAGGAGCTTACTAAAAACTATAACTCCCAGAGAAAAGGCAATTATTTCTAAAAGCATTCGGCCTTTCATTCCTTAATACCTGTAATGCTGGGCTATGGGCATCCGGCGTCCGGAGCCAAAGGCCTTAGAGGTAATCCTCAGGCCAGGAGGGGACTGTTTCCTCTTGTACTCGTTTCTATCCACCATCTCTATCACCTGCCTTACCAGGTTCTCTCCATAGCCAAGAGAGACTATGCCTTCCAACTCCCTTCCCTCCTCTATGTAGGCCTTGAGGATACCGTCCAGGATAGGATAAGGGGGGAGAGTATCCTGGTCTGTCTGGTTAGGTCGTAACTCCGCAGAGGGGACCTTTTCTATACTGCTTTTTGGGATAATCTCTTTTTCCCTGTTAATATAATGGGCCAGCTGGTATACCATTGTCTTAGGCACATCGGCCATTACAGCGAAGCCCCCGCAGAGGTCTCCATAAAGAGTGCAGTATCCACAGGCAAGTTCAGACTTGTTCCCGGTAGCCACAAGGAGGTGACCATATTTATTGGAAAGGGTCATAAGGATAGTCCCACGAATCCTGGCTTGTAGGTTCTCCTCCGCTACTCCGGAGGGAAGTCCCTTGAATTCATCTTTAAAGGATTCCATGTACCTTTCGTAAATGGGCTGGATGGATATTAGTTTCAGGGGTATACCCATGTTTTGGGTTAGTTTCCTGGCGTCCTCCACACTTCCTTTGGAGGAGAACTGAGAGGGCATAGAAACCCCCGTCACATTCTCCTTTCCCAGGGCGGCTACGCTAAGGCATGCCACTATAGAAGAGTCTATGCCACCGCTTAGGCCCATTATAGCCGCCTTAAACCCGCATTTCCTTGCATAATCCCTAAGCCCTAATACCAGCGACTTGTAGACAGATTCAATAGGTTCTACTTCTTCTATCTTAATTTCACTCAAGGGGGCCTTTAGATCAAGCACCAACAGGTCCTCTTCAAAATCCTTGGCCTTACCCATTATCCTGCCCCAATTGTCTATAAAACAACTTCCTCCCTCATATATTAGTTCATCATTCCCTCCTACCATATTTACATACACCACGTCTATATTGTATTGATCAGCCTTCTTGGCAAGGGTCTTGAGCCTAATCTTATGCTCCTCAAAAGAATAGGGGAAGGCTGACATGTTTATTATCAGCCTTGCCCCCTGAGCAATGAGCGAACGAGTGGGGCCTGTCTCCTTCAGAAATTCTTCCCCAATCGTAATACCTATCTTACGACCCATAAAGTCTATAATGGTGGCGGATGGGTCTGACTCAAAGTAACGTGCCTCATCAAGGACATCATAAGTGGATAACAGAAATTTGTGATGTATGGAAAAAATCTTTCTATCCATTATAAAGGCGCCTGCATTATAAAGGGGCTTGCCACCTTTAGGACTGCGAGTATCTACAAAACCAATCAATGCGGCAATGTTAGACACACCTACTGCCACCCGCTCTAGGGCTTCTAGGTTGTCCTGAATAACACCTGGATGCTCCAGGAGATCCTTGGCAGGAGAACCCACAATGGACATCTCAGGAAAGACCACCATATCCGCCCCCTTCCTCTTGGCCTCCTCTATGGCGGAGGAAATCCTCTGCGCATTCTCCTTAAAGGCGGCCACGGTAGGGTTTATCTGTGCTAGGGCTATTTTCATTTGTGGAGCTCTCTAAAGTTTCTTTTAAACACTTATTTTATGGTTAAAGGAACTTCCACTCGAAGATTTCTGATTGCATTTGTTCTTGCCTTTATTAGAGCTTATGATGGCCAAAATGTTCTTACCCCAATCTTTCCTCTATACGTCTCTTCCGCACACAATCTCTTTAGCCCTTCTGATAGATGGGATGTAGATTCCGGGTCCCTGGGCTATTTTCATAGACTCGCCTTTTCTTTCAGTATAGTTAAACCAATAAGTTCTGTGGGAGCTTTGGTGGTGCGCTTGCTGGCATCTAGTATCTCTATTGCCACTATACGTCTATCCTGAGCGTAATCAATAATAATCCCATCAAATTCAACAGACTCCTCAATCTTAGTCTCAGGCAGAAATTCTATATTGAGGACGTCATGTACTGGATCGTATTCTATCTTCATGCTTTTTCCTCTTTCCAGTAACGTGCAATTTGTGAAGTCAAGTATGCCGTTATAACTATAAAGCGGGTTTCGGCTACTTCATAAACAACCCGCAGTAAACGTTTTTGTTCACCCAAGGCTATCCTTTTATGAGCCACTTGCCTATTACCTTAGCCTGCCACTAATTGCTCAGGACTTTCTACCGCCTCTATTACCCATTCCTCTTTAATACCTCTCTTTTCCATCTTTCTTCTGGCTATGGGAATAATTTCTATATTTTTCATGCCCTACTGGTATTCATCTGCCCTTAAGCATTACCTCTGTATACCTTCTTATCTCCTCTAACTTCGGGCTCTTTCTTACGGGATAGCTATCTGCAGTTTTGAGCCGTTTCAGCCTCTCTGGCAGGCAGGAAAGGGACTCTAACGTCCTATTTTGTATATCCTTTAAATCCGGCAGTTCCTTACACATCTTACCATTAATCATAACAGGTTCAAGAAGGGGCTGCCCTCCCATATCCTCTTTATCCACGCCTAAAATATCCTCCTGATAGACGCCACTGTGGTTTAAAAAGCGGTAGACCTGTTTACAGGAGGGATAAAAGACCTTTTCCTCACTGAATTTCATCCTCGGTATACGCTCACCGCAGCGCTCCTGTTCTACAAGCTTGTAGATGCCTCCCAGGGCAGGCTGGTCCTTAGAGGTTACCATCTCGGTGCCGACGCCGAACAGGTCTATGGGGGCATTGTTTCTCATTAGCTCATCTATCTTATCCTCGTTGAGGTCACCGCTAGCCATAATTTTAACATGCCTTAGGCCAGCCTCATCAAGGATTTTTCTGACTTCTTTGCTCAGAGAAAGGATGTCTCCGCTATCCAACCTTACGGCCAGGAGTTTATCACCTATATTTAGTTCTTTAACCAGACAGGCGGCCCTGATGGTATCGTAAGTGTCAATTAGTAGAGCGGTGTTTTCTGGGAAAACCCTGTGAAAGGCGCGAAAGGCCTCTTCCTCGGTGTCAAAGGCCATGACCCAGGAATGGGCCATGGTGCCCATGACAGGGATGCCAAGTTGCTGACCTGCCAGTACATTAGAGGTGGATAAGCATCCTCCTATAAAGCAGGCCCTGGCGGCTAGAACTGCCGCCTGTGGACCGTGGGCTCTCCTACTCCCGAAGTCCACCACCTCCCTCTCCCTGGCGGCCAATACCACCCTGGCCGCCTTGGAGGCTATAAGGGTCTGGAAATTTATGGTGGCCAGCAAATAGGTCTCAACAACCTGGGTCTCTATCATGGGGGCAGTTATCCTAATAAGAGGCTCCTCTGCAAATACTGGCGTACCCTCCGGAAGGGCATAAACATCCCCACTGAAGCGAAATTTCTTTAAGTAGTTGAAAAAATCCTTAGTTACATATTTAAAGACGGGATGACCTTTTATATACTCTACGGCCTCTTTGGAGAAGTGAAGATGCATAAGATAATGTAGGGCCTGTTCCAGCCCGGCGGCTACAAGGAAGGAGCGATTTTCCGGCAGCTTCCTTACAAAGAGTTCAAAGGTGGCAGGTTGGTTCATATTGTTCTGGAAGTACCCTGCAGCCATCGTAAGCTGGTAGAAATCGGTTACCAGTCCAAGGTTATTCTCATTTATAAATAAGGATTTCGGCTCCTTCAAAGGCCTCTCCTCTTGTAGGTAGTGATAAGCCTCGCTGTAAAAAGTTAGCCAAATCTGTCTTAAGGCAGATAAAGTCACTTATCTAATAATTGTAGATTTTAAGATTTCTATATATAGACAATTCTTCATGTTTTGTAAATATGAAATAACCTACCACAAGGTGCAGGTTTGGACGGCGAAGGAATTGCATTAATGTCCAACATACATCCGAAGCTCAGCTTTTATGTTTTGACAAAACCCTGTTCAATAAGATAGACTCCATGTTTCTTATTTTATATGTTCGATGTTTAGATTTGAGGAGGCGTTGATATGTACAAGAAGTTCTTAGTAGCAGTTGGCATTTTCGTGGCATTAACTTTAGCAGGCATGCCAAGCTTAACTACTTACAGGCTATTAGCCCATGAACATGAACATAACCACGGCTGCTGCGATCATTGCGGGCACTATGTGTGCCCAGGTGACTGTGGAAAGTGTGAGGAGTGTCTGGCAAAGCAAAGGGCGCAAAAGGCTGCAAAATGCGAGAAATGTGGGCATGAAGAGTGTCCAGGCAATTGTAAGAAGTGCGTTGAATGCCTGACTGAAAGGATAGAAAAACTCGAAAAAGAAAAGGAGGGGGAAAATAAGAGGGAAAATGACTAACACTAAATACCTGACAGTTTCTCTAGGAGCAAGCAGTGTCCGTAGGGTGCGTCTAGACGCACCCTACTTTTAGTACAGTTTATCTATAATTTCTTTTTTGGAAATGTTTAAGTGGAGAGCTACGTCCCTTAGGATGCTATTTAGCGTCCGCACTTTTATAGGGTTGTGATCTGGAATGGTAATAGAGTGCTCGCCTTTCAGGGACGTACAGAGACGGATGTGGCTACTTTCCCTTTGTATTATTTCATAATGGTAATGCTTACCAAGAACTTTTATAAGATCATTAGCTGAAAGGTCACTAGGTAACTTTTGACCCATTTATGGGACCTGCTATAATACGAGGGATTCTTCGTAATTATAGGCGAGAAAAATCTTGGGGTTTGCAGAGGATAAGCCGTATTTTTTATATTCTCCATCGGCTAGATGAACTCTCACGGCCTTTTTGATATTATCCTTAAGTTCCTCCAGTGTATCCCCCTCAGTAAAGATGCTTAGCCCTTCTGCCTGGGCATGCCAACCGTCTTCGTCTTTGGTTATTAAGAAACGGATGGATTGCCTCTCTTTGTAGGTCTTCATTAATTTATACTATATGCAGTACTTCCCAAAAAGTCAACATTTTAAGGAGTGGCGTCTTTTCTCCCCTCGTCAGTTAGAGTAAGTTGTTAGCCATTTACGGCATCCTTTAGCATTTTGATTATATGCTTTGCAAGACCGTCTTTTATTTCTCCGTGCCTTGAAATGGGTTGTGAAACCTTAGTCCTAGGATTTTGATACCAGTCGTGTCTACCTCCATGCCTAATAAAGATACACCCCATCTCTTCCAACTTTTTTATTAACTCTCTCCTTTTCACGATATTTCCAATTCAGCAACTCTTCGAACATGAGGGATGTCACCGCTGGTTAATTCTTTATATATGTCTTTTAAGTTCTCTTTTAGTTCTTCTATTGTTTCGCCCTGTGTCATATAGTCCGGATATTCTTCCAGATATCCAATCCACATATCATCTTCTTGCCAGTATACAAATCTTTTTGTCTCCATTATTTTCTCCTTTTTAAAGGCTAACGTCCTTTTCTATCTTATTGCATTGATTGTTTAATTTGTATGGTATACTAGGGTACCTGTCAAGGTATCCTCAATAAGTATGTAACTTATAGACGCTTATTCCAGTACTTTTGTTACGGAGGGGATGTTCTTTCGGTCTTCGTTAGAATACTCAGTCTTTTTAAGGATGCTACAGCCTCTTCTTCCTGGCCTACCTCTTTGTAGAGGACGGCCAGATTCTGGTGGACGACGGGATTAAAAGGATTAATGTGGCTGGCCTCTAGGTAGTTTTCAATAGCCCTCCGCACTTCACCCTTCTTTTTATATAAATCTCCTAGAGTTATATAAGTAGAAACATAATCAGAATAATAACCTCGGGCCGTATCCAACAGCCTTTCTGCCTCTTCAAGACGGCCACTAAAGACATAGGATTTGGCCAGCTTATTTAGCACCTGTGGGGATCCCAGGCCAGAGTATTGGTAGGCCTTTTCATATTCAAAGAGGGCTGCGTCAGGACGGTTTTCCTCGCTAAGTACATCTCCCAGCAGGGTAAAGTGTCTTGCCTCTTCTGCCTCTATTTCCATAGGGCTATCCTCTTTCTTGCCTGGTTCTTTTATCTTTGTAGCCATAACCTGAAGACCGGGAATTTTGCTTAACCCTAGGCTGCGAAGGTAAGTGAGCCATTCTCTTTGGAAATCCTCAAAGGAGACGCTTGTATTACCTCCCATACGGGCAGTAAGACCAGTTGCCACTGCTTCTTCCACGCTCTTGCCATCCCTTATCCCTTGAAGTATCTCATTAAGGAGGGGATAACCGCCTTTTTGCACTATGTATTGGATAGCAGAAAGAACCTCTGCAAAGGCCAGGGCAGCGTCTTCCCGGTTCTTCAGCTTGGCTATAGAGGGGTGCATTTCCTCAAATGTAATAAAGGAATCCCTCTCCATTGCCTGGACAAGGAGGTGCTTCTGTACTGGGCTGAGGTCTCTCCCCATAGTAGATTTCCATCTGGACTCCTCAAACTTGGCCAACCCTTCGTGGAACCAGATGGGCGTAAGGTTGCGGGTCTTGTGGCTTATAACGTAGTGTACGTACTCATGGGCCAGGGTGTCCATCCAGGGATAACCCCTGAGGAGGAGCCTTGGAGAGAGGACCATGAGGCGATTAAAATGGCAGATGGCTACTGCACCTGAGGTCTCTATCTCTTTCTTCGTTAAGGTACTTGCTGACGAGAAGGACTCCAGGCTGGGATATATTTCCACGACAACCTTCTCTTTCGGGAAATAATCGAGGTCCTTACCTATTTCCTGATAGGCCTTCTCTAGGGCCTCCTGGGCATAATCAAGTAGTACCTCGTCTTTGCCTGGAACGTAGCGAAGAAGGAAGTGGGGTGTAGGATAGTCCACAAAATCTTTGGCCGTGGCATAAACTCGGCTTAGAAACACAAGGAACTCTCTACCTTCTGGATACTCTTTTGGACGCCCTTGCATGAGCTTTATCGCCCCATTGTAATCCCCCTGATAGAATTTTACCTTTGCTTCTAGGTATAGGGCCTCAGGACTATCTCCATGAAGTCTACTCAGGGTAGTGGACACCTCCTGGGCTTCTTCTATCTCCCAGTGGGCTAGATGTTCATCCCCAATGTGGTAAAGTTCGTAGGGAGTCTTAGAGTCGTAGGCCCAGGTGGCCAACGAAAAGAACAGTAGACAGTAGACAGTAAACAGTAGGCAGTAAATGGTTGGTTGTAAAAATCTTCTCATATCTTTTTAGTCCCTATTTTTACTCAATACTCTTTTTTTGGTAAGCAGTAGGAAGTTCTTTAATATTTACTGCTTACTCCCTAGTAGTTATTTTTGCTACTCTACAAGTTTTCTATAGTAATCTTTGTTCAATTCTTGATACTTCTGAGGAAGGCCCTGTTTCATGGAATCCAGAATGTCCTGACGAAACTCCTTGGGTACCTTATAGGCCTCTGCAGTTGGTATTTTTACTTCTTCCAGGGAGAAGCCTCTATCTCCCTCCTCCCAGAGCTCTCTGTGGCGGAGGACGTATTTAGGCATGGGTAATCCCCTGGACATCATCCCCTTTGCCACTCTTTCCATTGACTTCCCTAGCTCCTTTCTGGACTGAGCCAGCTCAGACAAGGCTTCTCTTTCTTCGGTTAAGGCCTGAGGGGCTTCCTCCTCAGATAGTTTCTGTGAAGCCTCCCCCATGTGGCCCTCTGCCTCTTTGAGATGCCCCGAGGATTCTGTGCCCACAATTGGGTTTCCCTGGGCTAGTTTATCAAGGGACTGACCTAGATACTGTGCCTGATTTCCTAACTCCTCCTGCCTTTTAGATTGCTTTCCAAAGGCCCCCTTTTCCTCCTGGGTTAGGGCCTTACTACGTTCCTCAAAAGTTTTAGCAATGGATTCCAGCTCCTTTACCATCTCCTCCCCTAACCTCCTGGCAGTGGAAAGGTGTTCTGAGGACTTTTCGTTAAACTCTTCTGCCTCCTGGTTGGGGAAGCCTTTTGGAGAAGCCCGCTCCATTTCAGAGTCCCAATATCTTAAATCCTTTAAGCTTTGCTTAGACATCTCCAGTAATTCTTTGAAGTCCTGCCCCTTCAGCACCTCTTCTTCTTGGGAGAGTTTTTCTTTAATATTTGGAAGCTCTTTAGAGAGGGCATGGTAGGTGTCTATCATGGGATCCTTGCGTTTGGCCTGGTTCAAACGGGCCATCTTTTCACCAAGCTTTTCTAGTTCTTCCTGGTCCAAAGGTTGAGTAACCGGAGGCATGAATGGCCAGGGACCTCGACCCCTATCCTTAAGTATTTTTGAGACCTCCTTTTCCGCGGAAGAGTATTCCTTCATTTCAGGATGACTGTCTAGCTGAGACTCTAGCTGGCCAAGTTCTTCTTGCATCTTATCCAGCCTTTTTTCTTGTCTCTCGAAAAAGTTTTTCATTGCGCTATCCATTTTTTCCTGAGTTCTAGACTGAATGTCTTTCTTCAACTTTTCTGTGGACTCGGCCAATAGTTTTTCATTTTCCTCAAGTTCTTTAAGCCTCTTATCAAGGTTTTGCATCTTCTGTAGTGTTTCTGCATAGGCAGAGTCTGCATACTGTTGAGCACTCTGGCCCATCTGTTGGAGCATCTTTTCCAGAGAGTCCAGTGCCTTTAGTGCCGACCGGAGGGCACCTTCTGTATCTCCCCTTTCCAAGGCCCTTCGCATTTCTTCTAGTTCTTTTGTTATCTCCACATCAGCCAGGTTCTTTAATGCATCCATATTGATAAACTCTTCCATCCAATGGCTGGACATTTGAGAAAGTTTCTCCATCATCTCTTTAATGAGTTCTTCCAGCCTTTGTAGCTCCTTCATCGCCTGGTCAGTAGCCCCCTCTTTTCCCTGGCGGAGGTCTTCGAGGAGTTGGGTTAGGGCTTGCTGGGAATCATCTACCTGCCTATCCATTCCCATAAAGTCATCCAGCCTTTCCTTCCGGAGGAGTTCCACAAAGAATAACACATCCCCCTCCAGTTCTTGTATCTCTTTCTCTTGGTGAGACTGTATATCTTCGCTAACCCTGGCAGCGGAATATCTTCGAAGTGCTACTATCTTTTCTTCCTTTTCTTCAAAAAGACCTGAAAGTCTTGATTGCATGTTTTGAAGGCTATAATATACTGTGTAATTAGCCAGGGTATCTTCCTCCATATCCGTTAAAACCTTTCGGAAGAGGTCAAGAAGCCCGAGTCCCTTCTGCCTTAGCACCTCTTGTTGCAAAAGGAGTTCTTCCCTGGAGGCAGCCGCTTTTGGACTTCTTACCAGTTCCTCTGCCAGGACTTGGACCATCTCTTTATAAAGGGCCTCCTGGAGGGAGAGTAAATCATAATGTTTCTTCCTGGGGCTATAAATTTCTAAATAGCGGGTCTTTGAGCGGGCCATCTTTGGGCCGCTAACCGCATCATTATCCAGAACCTCCAGGTGATAAGCCAGCTTCTCCCCTGGAAGAAGCTTCAGCCCTGCGAGGTCCCAATCATAATAGCTCCTTTGTTCACGTACACCTGAGGTGTGTTCAAATGTCTCAAGGCTTTTAGTTACCCCTTTTCCTTCCAGTACCAGCCGAATCTCATTTAATCCAAAATCATCACTGGCTTGATACTGAATTTGTACCCTTTCTCTCTCCGTTACCACCTTTACCTCTTCCGGCGCCTGAAGGGTTATGGATGGATACTCATCCTCTTCGATGCTTATATTGTGAGGACTGGATTCTTGTGGTGGGACATGTTCTGCACCTACAAGTAACGGCAGGGTGGTCTCAAAACAATAGCTACCACCCTCCAGTAGGACGAGGCTCGCCTTTAGTATATTGCCTTCTACTTTTACAGGAATCCTCGAGACTCCATTGACCACAAGATTAGCAGATGTCAGAGGACGGTCACTCCTAGCTACTATCTCAACCTCGCTTCCCCTTAAGGCCGTGAGGTCTCCGCTTGAACCCACGACGGTCCTGGGAGGTAGAGCAGTATAAAGAGGATATTTGTAGGTAAGGGCAAAGTCCCCTATGGCTGGCGGGCCAGGGATAGCCGCAGCGGTGGGGTAGCCCTTCCACAGGAGCATGGAACCCTCATAAAAATAAGCTGGCGCAAGTGCCCAAAACAAAGTATAGAAGCCAACGGTAATGGCCAGACCTTTGAAATTTCTCCAAAGCCCATGTCTTTGAACAATCTCCTTAGGGTCTAACCCTTCAAGATTCTTAGCCGTGTCTTGTAGTAATTGAACCACAAGGTCGTGGGAAAAGAACCGTGCCTTCTGCGGGTTTAGGAGGTCTCGACCAAGCTGGACGGAGTTTATTAAGGAGTCCTTCAATTCTGGCCGCTTTTTTTCAATAAATATGGCCAGGTTATCTTCATATAACTGCCCTGAACCTAAGCCGAAGCCCTGAGAGAAGCGAAGGGGAAGGAACGGCACAAGAGGAAGAAATATATTGCGATAAGAAATATAGGCCAGGAGTATCACCCAAAAGAGGAGAAATGCATAACGCCCCCAAGGCAGTGAGGCTACCGCACCTGCAAGGTTAATACCTAATAGGAAGACCAGGAGAGAGGCAGTAATTATTAAAGCCAACCCTTCGGCCAATTGCACCCAGAGGAATTCACTTCGCACGGCCTTGAGGATTGCTTTTATTCGGCTATAACTTTCAGACATCCCAAATCCTTAAAAATAAATAATACAAATAGCTTAAGGCTTTTTGGTCATCTTGTCAAACTTTTCGGGGTAGGAAAGCACCTTCTGAAGAGTTCCCCTCCATCAAGATTTAAGCACACTGGCATAAAGATGTAAATGACTCGATTACACAGGATTCAACAACATTCTACAATTAAACTCAAGCCATCCAATCTCTTACTTTGTTACGAATTTTTCACACGGTGGAATTGCCCCAAGCATGACGAGGCTGGAAGAAGGAAAGGCCTAACCTCTTGACAAGGCTATCTACCTTTTTGTAAGCTATTTTTATGTTTTTGTATAAGATTACCAAAGAAATACTTTTGGGAGATTCAAGGATGAAAAGACTTTGTTTTACTGTTTTAAGTGGAGTGGGTATTTTGCTGGCCACTGGCTCTGTGGTTTGCGGAGACGATTCCTTTCGCTCCGACACACCACAGGTAAAATCTACTATGAAGACATTAGATGAATATTTGAATAAAGTAGAGGATGCCATTATAGCAGAAGACCTTCCCAAGGCAGCAAGCATGGCAAAAGAACTGGATACCGCCTGCCACAAGCTATGCGACCTTGACCTTTCTAACTCTAAGTTATCCAAATCCGATCTAGATGAATTCAAAAAGCTGAGGGAAGACTTTCACTACAGGGTAGAAAGGCTAGACACCGCTGCAAAACAATCGTCCGTAGATATTGCCCAGTTTGAGTTTGAAAAGGCAAGGCAATCCTGCGAAAACTGCCACAGGCGCTTTAGAAAGAAAGCATAGAAAACTTATTTTATCCTGGCACTTTGTGCGCTAAAAAGGTAATGAATTTGTGCTTTCCTACCCATAGGAAAGCGGCGGGGTGGCTACACCATAGGCCAAACATTCTGTGCTGGTCTAAGCCATAAAGTAGTGGTAGCTTTTTCCCAACAATGCAGCAGAAGGAATTATGAATTTACTTAAGTTCGTGGACCATTACCGTGGTGTGCTGGTTGCCCCGCCATTAGTTTTTGCGGCTGTGAACCACTCTTATGAATCCGATGAGAATGATATATTAATATGGTCTCTGGCTCTGTTACTCTTTCTTGTTGGCATGACAATCAGAGTATGGGCGCAGCAGCACCTGCGCCATCGTCTCCCAGGGGTCAAGATGAAACTCACAACCACTGGGCCATACGCCTTAGTGAGGAACCCACTTTATGTAGCTAACACAATTCTGTGCCTCTCTCTAATCATTGCCTCAAGGCTAATTTGGTTAATTCCATTTCAGCTATTGTTGTGTGCAACAGTGTACTCCATTACAGTTCGAAACGAAGAGGGCCGTCTCATGGAAAAATACGGACAGCCTTACAAAGAGTACACAGAGCGGGTTCCACGGTGGTTTCCACGGTTGCCAAAGGGGTTCAGCCTCGGGTATACACGAGAATATCTGCGGGCATCAATATTGGCTGAGGCTCACAACCTTTTGCTCCTGGCGCCATTCATAGTTAAAGAGTTGGTATCCCCATGGTTTAAACATTAATATTATCGCCCCGTAGAACTTTTGATAACAGCGTCTTTGCGGTTCGCCCTTAGAGGGACGCATCTAACCCGCCATCTTCTCCTGCCTATTGGTCACTTTGAGTTTTCCTTTGAAGCGTTGCCTTAAATCCCGAATTTCCTAAGACAATCCAGCGGTCAAGGCAGTAGAAAGGTATCCAAAAATTGTGGTTACTTTCTGAACATTCCTAAAAGACCCAGAAACCCCCTCTCGAGGTCTTTTTTTTGTAACTATTTGACACATTCCCCTCTGTAAAGATACATTACACTAATGTTGTTAATAAGTATCCAAATGTACTCATCTTAAGATGATGTATCTCTTTGCGAATTTATTACTTCAATTTATGTAATATTTTTGAACGCTTCAAAGAACTTACATTAATCTAAGTCCTTGTTATAAGTTACTATATACAAGGCCATTATCCTCCTCCCTCTCTTTTTGATCCTTTGGCATTTGACTTGCGAAACTGTTAAGTGGCGAGTTCACCACTCGCCTTATCAACAGGCAGTGGGGGGTGGTACACTCCCTCCGAGGCCAATCCCGCTTAGGCCACGACCACCCCCCTTTTTAGAACATCCTCGTTCTGCCCAGAGACACCACCTAATGCCTAATAAACAGGAAAAATTAAAAGTGAAATTAGCCTTTGTATTTGAGCAAGACCAATTAGCAAAGTTAGAGCAAGTAAGGCTGGAACCTCTTCTGAAAGAGGGTAAGAGGCTGAGCCAAACTAAATCAACTCAGACAGTATCCGTTTCGACCAGCAGCCTCACCACGCCTACAAGCAGAAGAAGCATTAAAAAAGTAAATATAAACTTTCTAGGTAGTACCATTTTCCCCCTTTCGTCTGAAGGCACGCTAAATTCTACAAGCCGAAATTTTATACGATTAGTTTGCTAGAGCGTCTCGCAACATCTGTCTTAAGCTACTTTTTCCTTTGTCGGTTTTAAAATATCGCTCCCTTCTTCTTGCGTCTACCTCTGATTTATGCGCTTCGTAATAAATCAGTTCAAAGGGCAGACGCCCTTTTGTAGATTTTGAGCCACCCGTTTTGTGCTCTCTTAACCTTCTTTTCAAATCAGATGAGTAACCAATATACAACTTGCCATCACGTAAACTCTTTAGAACATAGACGTAATACATAAAAAGGAATTCGTATAAGGTGGTGAACTGCTGTGAACCACATCGGGTTCACAGCCATGCACCCAACGTGGTGCATGGCTCCCCGTAATAGACACACTTAGAACCCTCTCCACCTCTGAGGATATACCCTGCCAATCTCTGTTAGAAACTTTAGTTGGAGTTCCATGAATTACACAAATTCCACACCAAAAAGAAAGAACGCTACACTAAACTCACCCTCACCCCCCTGTGGGAGAGGTAGGGAGCTTGAATGCTTAACTACAGAGAAATTTAAGATTAAAAATTTCAGTAGAATTTCAGAGGTGCGTCTTAGGCATTTAACCATATAATGTAATTATATTGATGATATACCATAAAGCTAATAACCCTTGCCTGAAGCTTAAAATTGGAAATTCTCCCCTCACCCCCCTATCCCTGAGTACGCAGGAAGGGGTAAGAGGGAGAGTCAAGTTAGTCATGATTTTTGCCCCTAGAAAAGTGCTAGCTCTTTACTGGTGCAAGATGAGGGCTAGGATGGGGGATTACTATGAACACCCTAACAGCTACTCTTAGAAAGGCCAATATTGAGGCCCAGAGAAGGTGTGGAAATCCATTCTGCACTAATCAATTTGTACCTCAGAGGGTAGACCAGAGGTTCTGCCAGGGTAGTTGTAGGAGGCTATATACTAGGCTTGCGTACAGGGTAGGAATAAGGGTACTGGAGCTACTTGAATCGGTTAAGGGTGGTAATGGAGATTTAACCGTGTAGCCCGTTTCAACACTCTATCCTCTTTATCTCGCTATGACGCCAGGCAGGGGATATAACACCTGTGCTAGTGGTAGGCTCTAGTAACATACCCCTGGTAACGGTAATAAACTCCCCACGCTTATCAATTATAAAGTCTATGGTATTGATAAGCTCTCTTTTCTTCTGGTCTCTTTTAAATAGGGGTAGTTGCTCTATTCTGACTAAATTTCTGTGTATCGTATGGTAAGGGTTATTGTCCTGCCCCGGTAGTGTCCATGCCTCAGTCTGCTTCCCACCATTTCAGACAGTAGGAGTATGTAACGCTCAAGTGTTTCATTGTCACCTATATCCCTTTCGAGGGTCATGCTGTGTCCTACAGACTTTGCATCTGGTTCTTGTCCTAAAGGTATTACGGGGCTATCATCAAGACCCTGGGCCATAAAGTGGAGTCTCTCCCGGTGTTTCCCCTTGTAACCGTAAACTCCACTTATCCGTGATTTATAGAGCTTATTTGATATATAGGCTCTCTTCTTCTCTAGTCTTTCATACAAAGGTAGTTGGTTCATTTTGAATGGTTACTCCTGCTCAATCCCTAACCATTCACTGCAGCTTACTACATTTCATCCCTTCTACATCAGGTCAATGTTTCTACATTTGCAAGGGGCGGCTTTGCAAGGGGTGGCTTTGCGTTTCAATCCCTTCTACATCAGGTCAATGTTCCTACCTTATAATAGAAAAAGAGAGTAAGTTAAAATTTAGAAGTTTCAATCCCTTCTACATCAGGTCAATGTTCCTACTGTTTTACTAATCTCCCCCTCACCACCTCTTTTTTGGTTTCAATCCCTTCTACATCAGGTCAATGTTCCTACTAAGCCAGTTTTCTACATGAACAGGTCTTGCTTCCAGAGTTTCA
>JAHFOV010000045.1 GCA_023261505.1 Planctomycetota bacterium | reverse complement strand
CTGTGCTTTACCCTGTAATGCACCTCAGGTACCGTGAGGGGTTCTCCCCTCCCAAGCGGCTCCCACTCCGGCCCCGTCTGTATGGTCGCTACTACCTGAGGCTCACCTGCCATGAGGCTATCACAATTCATGGCTATTCCGAGGTAGCCCAGGGCAGCTACCACGAAGAATAATGCCGTCTTTCTCATAGTTCCCTTAACCTCCTTCAAAAATCTGAAGCGAAAAAGTTTACAAGTCTCAATCCAAGGCTTTTAATCTTGAGGTGTCCTTATTACAGACACGTTACTAGAGAAGTAATTGGCAGCGTAGCAGAACTTTCCATCAGGAGAGAGTGCAACGGAACTTGGGCCAAGACCAACCGGTACCCTCTTCACTAGATAGCTGTTGACCAGGTTCAGGTCATCGGCAAGAAGGTCTAACTGATCCTGTGTGTTGCCATCCACTATCCTCCTGATTTTCTCAAAATCAAGGATAGTTACCCTGTGCATGCCCCTAACTCCTATGTAGACGTACTTTCCCTGCTTGTCAATGGCTATACCATAGGGATTTCCATCGTAGTTGTTTAGCTCATCCAGCGGCATCTGGGCTATTTTCCCGCCTGGCCTTGTCTCTACCACGACTACGTTGTTGGTAAACACCTCACCATTTTCTGCAATGCAGACAGGCAGCCAGTTCTTTGGCTTTTCCTCTGTAATCAGAACATATCTTCCGTCGGGGCTGTACGTCACTGCTCTTAGGTTTGCACTGTGACGTATCCTCCTATGTTCCGTTACCTTGTTCGTGTTAAGATCAATGAAAACAACAGACCTGTTTATTTCCCCGGTGGTGTCAAGTATTGCAGCAGCCTGCTTTCCATCAGGAGAGATGGAGATATCTCTAGGCCCATAATCAGGCAGGTCTATTTCTCCGACCTTCTCATTGGCGCTGGTATCAATGATGTCTATTTTATTCCAAAGGTTACCTGAGCAGCATACATAGGCCCTCTTGCCGTCTGTAGTGACTTTTACGCTGCAAGGCCAGTCTCCCACTTTGATTGTCTTTTTGACTGACTTTGAGGGGATGTCCACTACCGAAACGCTGTCAGATTCAGCGTTGCAAACATACAAAGTCTTACCGTCAGGAGTGCATGCGGCATACTCAGGCTGAACCTCTACGGCAACTTCCCCTATAACTTTATTAGCCTTAGCATCTACAAAGGTGACGCTATGGCCAGATTGGTTAACTACAAACAGGGTGTTGCCGTCAGGTGAGGTAGAAATTTGGAAAGGCGATGGGTGTTCGGTCTTTACACGGGTACCTTGGATGAAACCCGCGTAAGTTGTTTGGGCGAGGACAAAACTAAGCATTGCTGCTCCCAGTATCCCCGCCAAAAATCTGCTTCTTTTCATCTACTGAACCCTCCTCCAACGTGTTATAGAACCTTCGCCAGAGGCGAACCTGCCTATGGCGTTACAATAAACTCTCAAAGGACTCAGTTAACCTTGGTGTGGGCAAGTCCCCGACTTGGTACACTCCATAACAAGAGGTTGACCACAAGTAGGGCAATTGCCAGACGTCTCTAGCTGTTCTTCATAGGCTCCCGCTACCAAGGTGTGACCAGTACCTGGTTCATCAAAACTGTGCCCATTTGGGCATTTAAATATCACCTTAGCGAGATCCTTCCTACTCTCTGTGTCGTCATTGCAATCGTCGCATATTCCAGGCTTGGTATAACACTTCCCACACTTTACGCACAAATAGCCGGATTTCTGGCAGGCCCAACATGAGGAGAGATTCATGTGAGGATTTTTCTCCCCTTTGTGTTTTTCCCAATCCCACACATATTGCTGGGATTTACAATCTGGAAATTCGCTTACCGCCTTGCAAGCATCGCACCAGAACTTTTTAAATACCTGGCGAGACTTACAGGGCTGGGCTTCTGCTGTAAGTGGGGCAAACAACCCAAGGAGGAAGAACACTCCCAGAAAGGCTAAGGCGTATCGCTTCATTCTTCTTCACCCCCTTTCTTCTTTACCTTTTTGTTTTTCTCAGGCAGTATTTTTGGCTAACAATCCAAACTATACGGATTATACATACCTTGTTAAATATGTCAATGAATTTTTTTAAATTAGAGTAACTTATTTAGATGTTTACATCTAGAATTCCAAACATCCAAGACATACATTACATACATTGGTCGCCATTAAATGAGGTCTATAATGAGGGATGACACCATTAAACTTGTAAGTAAAAGCCCAATCAAGAGTAAAGGGACTGCAATAACCTTAGAGATAAACGATAGGGTTTTGTTCGGTGGCACACGGTAGGCTTCCAGAACGCCAGCATCCAGAAGCCTTTTGTACTGTACAGGTCTCTCGTGCTGCAATTCCTCTCCCGATACCCTTCCTGTAAACATAGCCTCGTCCACTGGGACTCTGTCTGGAAGGAGATGGGTATGTACAAAGTGGATGGTAAAAACGAAAGCGGCGGCCAAGATCGCCTCGTAACGATGGGCTATAAGGGCCATGTCCATTACCCAGCCTGGAAATATTATAGAAAATGTCGTGGGAAACCAGAGTAAGAAACCAGTGCCCGCCATAACTATAGTTCCCCAGAGGAGGGAGAGGTACTCAAATTTCTCCCAGTATATCCAGCGGTCAAAGGCTGGTCTTGGGCCGAACCCCAGCAGCCACTTCAAATCCGCCAGGATGTCCATAACATCCTTAGGCTGGAGGAGTATAGATTCTACACCCCACAATATCTTTGCACCTTCCCCTTTCCACAACATAAGATTGGAGACATAGGCAAAGTGAAGAAACGCACACAGGAATGTTATTCCTGCACATATACGATGGATGTAACCACAAGTGGGATATCCTCCCAACAGGGAATAAAGCCACCTTGCCCAGTCATGTCCCTGGAAGGCTAAAGGTATACCAGTCAGGACTAAGCCGAAAAAACTTACAATTAGGAGGAAATGGCTGAGCCTGTGGAAAGCGCTAAATCTTAGATAGAGTTTTTCTTCAGTGGCCATGGCCTTCTTCTTCCTTTTTCTCATCCTTGATTATCCTGAACCACATGAGCAAAGAATGGGCACCAAAGGCAGTAAATGTAAACCCAATAATACCTACATACATTAAAAAGATTAGCATGAGGTAGCTCTGTGGATTGGTTGCAATCTTTTTAAAATCCCTGTCTTTGACGGCCTTGACAACGTCTTTATAAAGCTCAGGCCGTTTGAACTTGGGGTGAGCCACATGCCTTACAAATTTTTTGTCGGCCCCTTTGTGGCACTTACTGCAGGTCTCCACTATTTTCTTTTCTCCCACCTGTGACTCAGGGTCTTCGCTCTTTAATATCTCGTGTCCTCCATGGCAATCAGAGCAGTTAGCAACATCCGTGTTGCAGTATCCCAGAGAAGAGAGTTGTCCGTGAAGGTTGGTGCAGTAGGTTAGCTGGTATTCCTCGTGGCAACCTGAACACATCTGATTTGTCTGTCCCCTGTGGAAGGGGTCATCCTTCACGGGGGTCTCTCGCATTGAATTTTTGCCTATGTGACATTCCTTGCAGGTGGGGGGGCATCTCTTTTTCTCCTTCTCCTTTTCCACCATGTGCTTGTGGTGACTACCTTCCAGGTAGGAGGCCCCTGGGTCATCATGACAGAAGGTTACACAATCTACTGGATTGAGCAGTGGAAGATGTTCTCCAAAAACACCATCTAGGTCTTGGTGACAATCTATACAGGTGAACCCTTCTTTAGAGCGTCCATGCGCAGAGTGAAGGAAGGCGTCCTTATCCACCAGCATGGAGACCACCTTCACCTCCCCAGTCTCCCTATCTATCCTGGTAACCTTGCCCACCTTGGTAGGGTTGCCGTGACACTCCTGGCAGTCGTCTACCTCCTGGGCCGGTACTTGACCGATGGAGATAGAAAAGAAAAGGGGCAGGAACAGTAGGAAAATGTTTCTACATGTACCTGCCCACTTTTTTAGTTGCATCCGTACAACCTCCCCTTAATCCTCAGCCTCAGCGGCCTTCTTCTTGGGGGCCTTAGCCTCTGGCTTTAGAGGTGAATTGAGGATGGGGTCTCTCTCAATGTAACCTTTCCACTTAGACTTATCTGCAGGGCTCATCTTGGCTACAATCTTGTCTATTTCATCCTCGTCCCTGTGGTCGTCCTTCTTAAAGGCCTCTTCCAAATTGAAGACCTTGGGCTTACCGGTCTTTTCATCTATGGCCTTAGGACATCTGTCCTTGTCATCTTCTTTCTCCCAATGGCACTCGAGACACTGGGCTTTTATTGTACCCTCCGGGTTGTTAATTCCGGCTACAACGAGTCCTGCATCGTACTGGACCTTACGGGCCATCATAGGATCCTTCGCCAATAGTTCGTTGAATGCCTTTTTCCCTTTCTCTTTCAGCTCGTACTTCTTTGCCAGTTCTGCGTAATCCTTAACACCTTTAGCCAGGTCATTTTTTACCTCTGCATATCCTTCCCCTGGCCCATGACAGGCCTCACAGGCAACATTTTCTAGATAGGTGAGCTTGGGATCCTTCATCTTCTGGCCATGTCCAGTGGCATGGCACTTCAGGCAATTCGTGTCCTTCTGTTCCTCTTCAGTCTTCAGGCTCTTGAAGGCCTCAGAGTGCTTTATCTTTTTATACTCATCACCCTCAAAGCACCCGGGTGAAAGGTGACATTTACACCCTTTATTTCCCACGTATTTCCACTTCTGCGCGGCGGCACCGCTACTGAGAGAGGGCTTCAGCACTAATAAGGCAGTTAGTGCCACTACCAGAGAAAAAATGATGCGTCCTCTATGCATTCCATTACTCTCCTCTATAGATGTCCCTTAAAACCACAAGCAATTTTTGTTTTATTGTGGAACTACTGTTCCGCCAGAGGCGGAGAAAGGAGCAGAATAGTAGCAGGAAGCCTTTAAGTTGTCAAGGGTAAAATCCCTGAGGTCTGATGAGAGTGGGACATTGTGTACTTTTTAATTTTAGGCGTGTATTAAACGGCCCTAGAAGCATCGTAGTTCCATCCCTTTGAAGGAGAAGAAATTTGGCCTGGTTTCTATGAAATCAAACTCTAACCTTCACTTTTTCAAATGCTCAAGACATTGTCCAAGATTCTTCTTCTTTCCACTAAAAATTGTTTTTTGGTGTTGATTAATTTATAAATCAAGGTCATAATTGATTTATTGTATATCAACTCATTAATACCTTTTTATAAACTATTTTGCGCGATCGTCATAAAGACACTTTTTAAGTAATGAAAATCCTGCTTTTATTTCCTCCTTCCTGGCTTCCTTCCCAGCCCTTCCTGAGCCTGCCTGCCCTAACGGGGTTTCTAAGGGCACAAGGGATAGAAGTAATCCAACGCGATATTAATATTGAATTCCTGGAGACTATTTTACGAGAAAAAAAGGCTCAGAAATTTTTCTCTCGTATAAAACAAGAGTTGAATAAGGGACCAATACGTCACCACATGGATAAATATAACCTCTTGAGAGAGGCCGTGGAGTATCTACCCCTTGCTTCTGAGAGGATAGAGGAAGCTAAGGACGTCCTCAGGTCTGAAGGTTTCTACGATATAGAAAAATATGCCGAATCCCTTGCCCTAATAGATAAATATTTGGAACTGGTAGGTGCTTTGTATTATCCTTCAACTGTATCGGTCTATACCAACAGTACTAGATACTCCGTGTACTCCTCTTCAGACCTTATCTCAGCCATTGAGGATGAAGAGGAGAATATCTTCCTGGACTTCTTTAGAGAACACTTTTTGAGTTCTATACTGGATATAAGGCCTAATATAGTAGGTATATCTATTACAAGCACCTCCCAACTCCTCCCTGGGCTCACGCTGGCCAGGCTTATCAAAAGAGCAAACCCTGACATACATATAACTGTAGGTGGGAGCATCTTTACCAAGCTCATTGATAATCTGCTCCTGGGGGTGGATGCATTCTTTTCCTTTGTGGACAGCTTTGTGGTATTTGAAGGGGAACATGCCTTGCTAGAGTTAGCCAACCAACTTTCTGGAGGAAAAGACCTGAGCAAAGTTCCCAACCTCGTATATAAAACTGATGGAAGGGTCACTATAAACGAACCTTTTTATATTGAGGACGTAAACAATCTACCCACCCCTGACTACAATGGACTTCCCTTTGGGCTATACCACTCACCCAGGCCAGTCCTGCCAGTACAAACCTCAAGGGGATGCTACTGGGGCAAGTGCACATTCTGTAACCTCCATTACGATCACCGATACTATAGACCCAAAGGCATAGACTTTATAGTAAGGGATATCCAGACCCTAAAGGAGAGACACCAAACAAATTATTTCTTCTTTGCCGATGAGTGCATCCCTATCAGCACCCTTAAGCGTTTAGTAAAAGTGCTTCCTGACCTGCACATAAAATGGATTGGTGGGGTAAGGCTTGAGGAAGGGCTTACAAGGGAACTCACCAGGGATGTGCGCCGTGCAGGTTGCCTGAAGCTGGTCTTCGGCATGGAATCCTACTCTCAGAGGGTGCTAAACCTTATGCAGAAGGGCATAAAGCGGGAGACTGTAAAAAGGATACTGGAAGACTGCCTGGAGGAAGGAGTGGCCACCCACATATACACTATTGTAGGCTTCCCCACGGAAACAATAGCAGAAGCTATAGAAAGCGTAAATTTCATCTTGGAAAATAAGAGGTTAGTATCCTCTCGCGGCTTTTCCTTCCTGCCATGCCTTTACGAAATGGAGAAGCATTCCCCTATAACGCTGAATCCTAGTGCCTATGGGCTGAGGAGGATTATGGCCCCCAGCAAGGACGATCTAAGCCTCGGGTATGCTTATGAGGTAAAGGAAGGGCTTTCTCCACAGGAGGCCGAGGCCCTACACGAGGCCATAATGCATAGGGTTAACGAGACTATATCACCCTTCCCTTATAACTACTCCATGTCTGATGGATTGCTTTATATTGATAGACACAGTGCCAGGACGATGGAGGCTGGAAAGAACCCTTACTAGCTTGGCCCCAATGAACAAATTGATGTAGAGGTAAGTAACAGCAGTTTAAAATCCTAGTTATGTGGTTTACTTGCTGTCATTAAGTACAATGATTCTGAATCCAACAGTTCCAGGGGTGTAAAGTTGCTCCCAAGAAAGAGTCGTTTCATTTCCTGGGCACTCGGGGAGATGTCGTTTGCCACTGCCCTGCCAATCTCCTTGTGCAGTTCGTTTAGCTCTTTACTACCGAGGAGGTTGCATATCACTACGACGCCAGATGGTTTTAGCACACGGAAGAATTCCCTAAGTGCACCTGTTTTGTTGTCAATGTGTGCAAACGTACGGAAGCAGATTATCCTGTCCATACTCTCAGGTGGCAGTGGCATCTCAGTTATGTCCGCCTTTATAAATGAAACGTTTCCATCGTACTGCTTCTGTTTGGCTATCAGGAGCATTTCCTGCGAGCAATCCAGGGCGTATATACGACCGTTTCTGCCCACTTCTTTTAGCAGAAATGGTATAAGTCGGCCTGTGCCACAACCTGCATCAAGCACTGTCTCTCCTTCCTTTAGTCCGAAAGATGAGATAATCTCCCTTATCCTGGCCAGTTCACCGGTATTGTGTTGAGACATCTCTTCCCAAGCTTGTGCCATCATGTCAAAGAACGCCTCTTTTTCACACTTTTCCGCGGTGAGTATGGGAGTGAGCAAAAGCAAGGCTAGAAAAAGAGCGACTGTTACCACTCTATTCATTTTTCTTAAATGATTTCAATGAGCCAGGCTCAAAGATTTCAAAATTGAAGGCAATCTTTTTACTTGAATCAACTGGCTTCCCGAGCACCGTTTTGGGAATAAGCCTGCATTTTTCAAGGAAACGTAGAACAGATTGTTCCATTTTTTCACACCCTGATGTCTCTATCACTGTAACTCCCCCGCTCTTTCCATCAGCCAGTATGGTGATTTCCACCACTACCCTGCCTTCATGTCCCCTCAGGAGGCATTCCCTTGGATACTCAGGTCTTCCTGTACCTTCTATCCGTGCCGAGACGATACCCTTTGACAGGGCATCATCCTCCAAACCACTCGCCATTGCTTCAAAAAACGCCTCTTCTTCCCCCTCCTCAACGGCAAGTACGCTGTGGGGCAAAATCAAGACCGTCAGGAAACATACAGCAGTTATTAACCCTTTCATCTTTCTTTAACCGAGCCTTACTACTAAAGGCTACCATGAAAAGGTAAGTCCCCCATAGAAGTTAGTCCCTGGCATTGGGAAGTCCTTCTCAAGCTCGTAATCCTTATTAGTAAGGTTCTCTACATTGGCGAGTGCCTCAATGAATTTTGCAATTTTGTACTTCAGCTTTGCGTTAACAAGGAGATAGTCTGGCAGGCGATCTTCATGATTAATATTGCCAAATAGCCCATGGACGTATTCAGCGCTTATACCTCCTCCAAACCTCTTATAATGATAGTGGAGACCTGCCCCAATCTTGTGCTCGGGGCTGGCGAGAGTGTCGTCATCTGGATCAAGGAAGGAATAGTTAGTCCACAAAACAAGTCCCCCAATTGGACGCGAGTTTATGTCCAATTCAAACCCCCGGTGTGTGGCGCTACCACCATTGAACACCCTTGCATGTGGTGGCCTGCCTACTCTCACTATGAGGTTGTCAATTTCTGTTATGAAGAAGGTGGGACTAAAACTTAGGTGCTTCATTGGAGAGTAATTAAGTCCTACCTCATAGTTGGTGGAAGTTTCGGGTATGAGACTTGGGTTCATGGCGGGGAATGGGAAGAAAAGTTCATTCACTGTTGGGCTGCGGTAGCCTGTAGAGACTGATCCCCTTACCTCAAGCTCAGAAACTACTCGGTACGAAATCCCACCTTGAGGCAGAAGCTTTCTACCAAATATACTGTTACTCAAAGCCCTAACTCCCGCAGAAAGCTTCAACCTATCCCACAAGGTTTGCTCATCAACGACAAAGCCCGCATACTCCTGTATGAAATGGTCTCCAAAGTCCGCCATACTCTTTCTATTATGCGCATCCCCTCCAAAATTTTTTACATCTATGCCCGCTGTAATGGTATTCCCTTTTGTTAAAGCAATACTCTGTGAAAAATAGGTTCCCATCATCTGATCCGAAGATCGGAAGCCGTCATGGATTAAGTTCTCTCCATCGCCTCCGTAAAATTTGAGTATGCCGTGTGTCTTGTCAAACTTGTTTTCCAAATCAAGAGAGGCCCCAGTCCTCATGAGAACCCTTGCCCAATCGTGTGTTACAGGTGCGGTGTCTGGACCCGGATTCATGAACTTAAAGGAGGTCGTGAGGTTATCAAAATTGAGACGGAAGTTTTCACTTATATCATAGCCCATTCGGAGGCTGTAATTTTGGGCGTGAAAGTCCGAGTTCGTACGGTCGCCATCAGTTTCTCTGTATCTTGTAGTTAAGTAATAGTCAAACTTACCAGTTTTTCCGCCGTGGGTGAGTATATAATCCTGCGTGTTAAAGCTTCCACCTGCCGCCGTAAACTTGCTTTCAAAACCCTCTGTGGTTCGCCTCTTTGTGATGATGTTCACCACACCTCCCATTCCACCATTACCGTAGAGTAAAGAAGAGGGCCCACGGATAACCTCTATTTCTTCTACATTGTCAAGAGTGTAGGAATCAGGGATGGGGTGGCCGAAGAGTCCCATAAAGTCGGGACGACCATTTACGTTCATCAGTACCTCCGTGTTCGGTGAACCACCAACACCACGAATGTTCAATTTCCCTGTTCCCCCAGGTCCGATGCCAAAACCCATAACACCCTTTTCCGTTACGAATGCCCCAGGTGTTTTTTCTCGTACTATTTCCATTACAGTGCCAGCTGTGGAGTATTCAATGTCCTCTCCAGTAATAGTGGTAATACTCTGCTCCATACCTGGTAGTTTCTTATTTGGACGGATTCCTGGTACTAAGATCTCTTCAACTTTTTCCTCTCTTTTCTCTACCTTCTGCTCTTCACCTTTCCTTTTCTGAGAGTTTTGAAAAAGTCCATTTACAGCCGCTTGATAATTGTTATCTTTTGACATATTTAGCAGTTCATTCTTTTCCTCTTCTAACATAACTCCTTTAAAAATCAGGAGTTTTCTATCTGCATCGTAACGTATTTTATCTTTAAGGTGACCAGAAAATTGCACCTCTGTGGACAAGTTTTCTAGCTTTTCAGAGGTTTCTTTCTCGTTACGTGCCTGAGCAAAGACCTCTTTATGAAAAAGAATGGGTAACACTAAAAGGATAATCGTGCTACTGATAAAGGCAAAAAATATAGGATAGCGGCTTACCTGCAGAAGTAACAAGCGAAGTACCATTTTATACTCCTTTCTTCAAATTAACCTGTCATCAATCTTTTTGATGTCCTTTGTCCACCTTTTATAACCAGTGCCTCTCCACAGAAGGCTGAGGCCCTGCACGAGGCCATAATGCATAGGGTTAACGAGACTATATCACCCTTCCCTTATAACTACTCCATGTCCGATGGACTTCTTTACATTGACAGGTACAGCAATAGCGTAACTGAAATAGGAAAGAACCCTGCTTAGCTACCCCTATTGATCAAAACCCCTTAAATAAAGGGAGTGGCCGTAAGAGAACCCAACCGATAGCAGCAAATAGAAACCTCAGCCTCTTCTTCGTATCCAAAAATTTTGCACTCATTCATTCTTCATAGATGATTGCGTACTGCCCCTTAGAACAATCAGGAATTATATGGAACTCGTGTGGCTGCTCCACATTCAGAAAATTCACTGCTTGATCAACAGTACTGAACCCCTGGGAGATTTGATACTTTACCTTATGGGCGCTGACCTCTTTAGCGCCAAGGACATAGCCTATAAACACTGCAACACAAATAGCAAAAATGGCAACAAGGTACTTAAGATTTAGCTGTGATAAAATCATTTTATCTCTCCTTTCCGTTGAATTTGAATGCGTTTTTGAATGCCTTCCCAAATCCATGTAAGAAGGTTACCTTGAAGGTAATATCGTCTGCCTTCTCTGTCAACCCGGCCCCTATACCCAGCTTTAGTACATTTTCCCCTTTAATGTGCATATATACCCCAGGAACGGCCTCAAGCTTGGGGTCTGTACCAAAATTAAAATTTCCCTCAAACTCCAGCCCTTCTTCCATCCAACGCCTGTAGCGGAATAGTACAGGCTCTTTGACCCCGATTTCCCAATTAACATCTGATTTCTGCCCAAGTTGCAGCTCCCGCTCATAGGAAAGGTTACCGGTAATGTCTACCCAGCGGTTAATCTTTTTACTCATGATTGCAGTAAGGGTCAGCAGGTCTGTGTCACCCAGGTCACGCTCAACCATGATATCCTGACTCCTGGGGGGTAGGGTACTCATAACTCATGGAGAAACCCAGGTCTATCGGTAGGTCTCTCCTCTCAAAAAGACGGTATTGTAGCCCAACCGTCCCGGCCTCAATGAAAGGGTCAACCCCCACCACATCCGTAAGGTGAAAGTGTAAGTTTAGCATAAGATGGTCAGTGATGCCGTAAACGAAGGTAGGTGTAAATTCCCAGTGGTCTTCGGAAGGACGGTTGATATCTGGCTTGATGTAATCAAAGCTATTAAGTTCCACAACCTCCTCCTTATGGGTAGTTTCGTAGCTTTCAATAATTAACCATTCTAGGGCATGGTGAGAAAAGCAGGTATTTGGTATTACTAAAATAATAATCGTGCTACTAACTATTAAAAATTTTTTATACCAGTCCCTTGCCGGTAGTAGCCATAGCCAGTTTGCCATGTTTCACTCCTTTTGTCCCGATTAGTCTGTCGGCAACCCTCTTGACGTCCCTTGCCTTCCCCTTTACCACAAGCACCTCCAGGCAGTTGTGCTCGTCCAGGTGAATATGCGTGGTAGAAAGTATGGCCTGGTGGTAATGATGCTGGAGGTCTGTGAGGACGTGTGTAAGCTCCCTGGTATGGTGATTATAGACAAGGGTTATGGTCCCAACGGTCTCCTTATCCCCCGCCTCCCATTCGGCCTGTACAAGGCTGTCCCTTATGAGGTCCCTCAATGCCTCCGAACGGTTAGTGTAGCCCTTCCGGGATATGAGGCGATCAAAATCGTCAAGGAGCTTAGAATTTAAAGAAACCCCAAACCTGGTTAGCCCGTTCTTCATAAAAGGTAATGTTATTTTTCAAAGTAAGATAGCACGCAATTTGTTGGTGTCAAGTGAATCTTTGTGTTTTTTGAACACTTAGACATCACTCCCACTCTATCGTGCTTGGGGGCTTGGTGGTGATGTCGTAGACTACGCGGTTGACACCCCTGACCTCGTTAACTATTCGGGAGGAGATTTTTCCTAGAAGTTCATGGGGGAGGCGGACCCAATCTGCAGTCATGAAATCTATTGTATCCACCACTCTCAGGGCGATGACATTTTCATAAGTTCTACCGTCACCCATAACCCCGACAGTTCCCAGGGGCAATAATACAGCAAAGGCCTGGGCCACCTCTTTGTAGAGGCCTGCCTTTTTTATCTCCTCCTGAACAATCTCATCGGCTTGACGAAGGACTCTTGATCTCTCCTCTGTCACCTCTCCAATAATCCTTATCGCCAGGCCAGGGCCAGGGAAGGGCTGTCGCCAGACGACCTCCTCAGGTAGACCCAATTCCATCCCAATCTTCCTCACTTCATCTTTGAAGAGTTCTCTGAGAGGCTCAATCAGCTCAAAACCCATTTCTTCTGGAAGGCCGCCGACATTGTGGTGGCTCTTTATGGAAGCGGTGGGACCACCATGCGCAGGAATGCTCTCAATTACATCAGGGTAGAGAGTGCCCTGGGCAAGGTATCTGGCCCCGGCCCGCCTCAAGCGAAGGGCCTCCTCTTTGAAAACAGCAATAAACTCGTGTCCGATAATCCTCCGTTTCTTTTCGGGGTCAACTACACCACGGAGTTTTTTGAGGAAACGCTCTCCAGCGTTCACGGCATGAAGCTCCAGCGGGAAGAATTCTGTGAAAGTCTTCTTTATGTCCTCGGCCTCTCTCTCCCTGAGCAGTCCTGTATCCACAAAGATACAGGCCAATTGGTCACCGACAGCCTTATACATAAGACTGGCCACAACAGTGGAGTCCACCCCACCCGAGAGCGCACATACTACCCTGTCATTGCCTACCTTTTGCCGAAGCTCGTCCACCATCTTCTCTATGTAGGAACTCATCTTCCAGTCCCCTTTACAACCACATATTTCAAAAAGAAAGTTTCGGATAATTCTGGAGCCACAGGTTGTATGACTTACCTCGGGATGGAACTGGACACCATAAAAGTCTATGTCTCTATGCCTTATTACTGCATACGGACAATTCTCGGTGTATGCCAGGGATAGGAATTCTTCTGGAAGGTCGGTAACCTGGTCCCCATGACTCATCCAGACCGTCTGGCTATCTCCCACTTGCTCAAGGAGGGGAGAAGGATGGGTAATAACTAGATGTGCCCTCCCGTATTCCCTGTTTTTAGAGGCCCTGACTTGGGCCCCCAGGAGCTGGCAGCCTACCTGCATCCCATAACAGATGCCAAGTAAAGGAACGCCCACTTCCAGCAGTTCTTTCTGGCATACTGGGGCTTTGTAATGATAAACACTAGCAGGCCCACCACTAAGAATTATCCCCCTGGGTTTTAGGGATTTTACCTCCTCGAGGCTCACATTATAGGGTACAATCCTTGAATATACGTTATTCTCTCTTACACGGCGGGCGATCAGCTGCGCATACTGGGAGCCAAAGTCCAGAACGAGAATGAGGTCTTCTGTGGGAATTTTCACAAGATTAAAAGAAAAAGACTTACCCCTTTAGCAAAATAGTAACTATTGTAATGATTCAGTTAAAATAATGATGGCAACAAGCCACTTGAAATATAGGCGGATTTCCTTTCTTAGCTCATAGAATTCCTTACTGAACTCATTGCGTTCTTCGTTAAGTTCTGCCGCAAGTTCTGGCATGCCTCTCTCCTTTTACGCTAGCTTTCAGGCACTCTTGCGGTACTTTATGGATGAAAGCAAGGGCACGACACCTTTGACAACATCAGGGGTAACCAGATAAGTAGTGAGTGTCTTCTTTGATGGTAGATAATACATAGCTTCCAGCATGAATTCCTCAAAAATAGACCTCAGGGCCCTCGCCCCTGTGCCTCTTTCTATGGCCTTTCGGGCTATTTCTTCCAAAGCCTCAGGGGTAAACTCTATCGACGCCTTTTCCATCTCAAAGAATTTTTGATACTGTTTGACAAGGGCATTGCGAGGCTCTACCATGACCTTAATCAGTTCTTCTTTCCCTAAGGGCATGAGAGGGGCTACTACATGTAGTCTTCCTACAAATTCGGGTATCATGCCGTATTCTATAAGGTCGTCAGTCTTTACTTGAGAGGTAAGTTCTCCCGGGGAAAGTTCTGTGGCCTGGCTTTTTTCAAAACCTATGGATTTCTTGCCGATTCTGCGGCTGATTATATCTTCTATCCCGTGGAAGGTACCACCGCATATAAAAAGTATATTAGTAGTGTCTACAGGGATGAATTGCTGTTCTGGGTGCTTCCTGCCCCCCTGTGGTGGGACATTGGCCACAGTCCCCTCCAGCATTTTCAAAAGGGCTTGCTGAACTCCCTCACCAGAGACGTCTCTGGTAATGGAGGGGTGCGGGCCCTTGCGGGCTATCTTGTCAATCTCATCAATATATACAATGCCTTTCTCTGCATACTGAACGTTATAATTGGCGTTTTGGAGAAGTTTCAATAATATGTTCTCCACATCTTCACCCACGTAGCCAGCCTCTGTAAGGGTGGTAGCGTCCGCTATGGCAAAGGGGACATTGAGAAACTTGGCCAAAGTCCTGGCCAGGAGGGTTTTACCTGAGCCGGTAGGACCTATAAGTAAGACATTGCTTTTGTCTATCTCTACATCGTCTTTTGAGGCCCCTGTAATGAGCCTCTTGTAATGATTATAAACAGCCACCGCCAATATCTTTTTTGCCTTCTCCTGCCCTATAACATACTCATCCAGATGGGCCTTTATATCACTGGGAGAAGATAACTTTTCTACAAGCTTAGGAGACTTTGCCTCCTTACTCTTCAGAAGAGATTTGCAGGCATCCACGCAGTCATCACATATGTATACATTGGGATTACCCTGAATAAGGCGGTTTACCACCTCTTGATCCCTATTACAAAACGAACACGCCTTTTTTGCTTTTCCTGTTTCTTCTTTCTTTTTTGTCATAATCTTATCGGACTGGTATGGTAAAAATAGTTGCCGGCATTATGGGCCTCTGGTCCAGGTCTTGAATTGGAGTGGGCAGCAGTTTCAACTGGCCCTCTACCTCCGAATAGCTTATAGGATATGGATAACTGCCTATCCACAAAGCATCCACTGTGCGGATAGAATAATCAGCCACTTCCCCGGGAGCCGAAACATTTACTACCCTTGAGCGCCTCTTTTCAATGGTCATCTCCAGGGAGAGAGGCCTATTCCCCCTGATGACAGTCATTTGTACCCTTCTGCCAACTGGGGATACCTCCACATCCTTCTCAACGAAACCAGGATCAACAATACGCTTACCCTCATAAGCCACTATGACGTCCCCAGGCTGGAGACCTGCCTTCTGGGCAGCACCTCCCTCCTTCACCTCTTTAACAAGGATACCCTTTTCTTTGGCAGGCTTCTCAAGCTCCGCTCCCACCCTTTTCTGGCCACCCGTGGCACAACCAATACAAAGCATCAGTATCAGCCCTAGTAAGTTTTTCACAACATTATTATAAGAAATCATTGGAAAAAACACAAACATCTTAAGCAACGCAAAATTGGGATTGACCATTCTCAATGAAGCTAGTAATATTATTCCAAGTTAACAACAGCAAATGCTGTGGCCACAAAGCATCACACATTTTCAAATCACAAGTGTCTAACCGTAATCTGTAATTTGTAATTGACTAAGTGATTGGCTTGAAGAAATATCTGGATAAGTTTATTTTGCGGCTGGAACACGGGGTCAATTGCTCAAATCACACGCTAAGGGCCTACCAAAGTGATCTCCTCCAGCATCTTGAATTCCTCGAAGGGTTGGGTTGCAACCATCCGAAGCAGGTAACTCCACTCCATTTAAGAAAATTTTTAGTCTGGCTACGCAGAAAGTCCTATAAGACTACTACCCTTTCCAGAAAGCTTGCAAGTCTGAGAAGTTTCTACAGGTTCCTCTTTAAGGAAGGGGTTATCAAAAACAACCCGGGTACCGTCCTTCGCACTCCCAAAAGACACAGAACCTTGCCCAAATTCCTTAGCCTTCAGGAAGTAGAGTCGCTTCTTAGTGTTGTTAACAAAGATAGTCCCCACGGACTCAGGGACCTGGCTATTCTAGAAACCCTATACAGTACAGGGGTCAGGGTCAGCGAGCTGGTGGGACTGGATTTGGATGATGTTGATATGTTCAGTGAGTTAATAAAGGTAAAGGGCAAGGGAAAAAAGGAGAGGATAGTGCCCATTGGGAGCCAAGCCCTGGAGGCTATAAAGCTATATCTGGCTACCAGTAACAGGGGACAGGGGACAGGGAACAGGGAACAGGGGATAGGAGCACAAAAGGATAATAAGGCACTATTTCTAAATAAAACAGGCGGGCGGCTCACCACTCGCAGTGTGGCCAGGATACTGGAGAAATACATGAAACTCTCAGGGATAAGGCAGCGCCCTTCCCCGCATACCCTGAGGCACAGTTTTGCGACCCATCTCCTCGACAGGGGTGCGGACTTAAGGGCAGTCCAGGAAATGCTGGGCCATGCCTCCCTCTCTTCCACCCAGATTTACACCCACGTTACCACCGAACATCTCCGCCAGGTCTACCGCATGGCCCATCCGAGGGCATAGTAGTAGTTACCAGCGCACAGCGTCCCTACTTCTTCCTCGGCCCAAGGACCCTTACCCATCTGGCTGCTGCCTTAATCTCCTCGGGGGTAAGCACGTCCTTCCAGCTAGGCATCTTATCCTTACCATTGGTAATGGCCTCAATAAGCTCAGCGTCGAGTCTGGACGCTTGCCAAATCCTATCCGTAAAGTCAGGGGCGTCTAAGGCTTTACCTCGTGTTGTCGGTTTACCTAGTTCCCCATGACACTTCTTACAATGGGCATAATAAATCTTTTGGGCATCTATCTGCTCGTTGCCCATACAGGTGGCACAAAAAAAGAGACCTAAAGAAAGAATCAATAAATGTTTAAGCATCCTTGGTGGCGCTTTCTATTTCGTCCCCAATTTGCAACTCACATCGTGGAAGGCCTTATTGGCCACCTCCCAGTTGAGGTTCTTCATGAAGGCCTCTATATAAGATTTACGGTCTGCTCCATAATCAATAAAATAGGCATGTTCGTAGACATCTAACACAATGATAGGCACAGCCCCCCAGATACCCCCCTGATTGTGAACATCACAGGAATAATTGTGAAGCCTCCCGTCGTTAATATCAAAAGCCAGTACTACCCAGCCTCTAGCGGCCAGTCCTGCCGCCTTAAAATCTGCCTCCCATTCCTCATAAGAGCCAAACTCTTTTTTTATCCAATCCACAAGGGAACCTTTACGCGTACCATCTCCCCCCAGCACGTTAAAATAAGCTTCGTGAAGATACACCCCGTTAAGGGCAAAGCTCTGCTGTCTCTTCAGTTCCCCAATCTCACTATAACTAGCATTAGCGGCCGCCTTATCGGCCTTCTTCATTTTTTCTTCTATCTCGTTACTCTTGTTCACGTAACCCGTGTAGAGTTTGCCGTGATGGATGTCCAAAGTCTTTTTGGAAATGCCGGTCAGCTCCTTGGTAAATGGTAGAGGTTTTACTTGGTAGGGCATATTCCTCCTCCTTTGTTTTTACGGTTGAAGATAAATTTGAGAGTTGGCCACTTTGATTGAACCGCTTTTCCTAAACGCGTAAGGAAAACAAACTCTATTGTAAATTGTACACAATGTCAATTATCCTTTGACCACCTTAGCGCACCTTGGAAGGGATATTCTTACTTATCATTCTGTCCAATAACGGTCCTTGTCTCGGCCGCTATCCAGTTAAGATAATCTTCTAGCCCCTGCATCACTGGTAAGAACAGTACTTCAGGCACCTTATAGCTGTGGAGTTCCTTAACCCTCCTGACCACAGAAGGAAAGAGGGCCATCTTGGTCTTAGCAATAATAAGGGCCTCTTTGTCGTCGCATATCTTTCCTTGCCAGTGATAGATTGACTGGATAGGAAAGATAATATTTGTACATGCAAAAAGCCTCTCCTCTACCATAGTACGGGCTATCTTCTGGGCCTCTTCCTGTGAAGAGGCAGTAATTAATACTACTGCATACTCGGGCATGGCTTTTACTCCTTTTCCTATCTGTAAATGAGGGATGCTACGCCGAAAGGCGGCGCATTGAAGCGATTATTGGGAACGTTAGTAGTGCAAATTCGCCACACTAATTGGCGGATCCGCCTATTTTTCTGGCGGAGTTCTTAGCCTAACTGGCCGTACAGCATATCAGGCCCAATCTAGAGATGTCAAGGATTGGGGTTAACCATCTCCCTCAAATATCCAGTTCAGTACCACTCTCTTTCATGACTTACCCTCTATAGAAAAAAATTGAATTTGTCGCATTGCACCATATAATTAAGGGTTTATTGTTCCAACGACTTTAAGCAATGTTTCATATTTTTATGGAGATAGAAGGATGAGTTACAGATCAAAAGTTACTGTCCTTTTACTTTTACTCGTCTTTTCAACTACATTGTGTGCTCAAGAGAATATTCCATCGCCTCTAAATATAGAGACGGCGACCAAGCTCTTTCTCGAGCGGAACCTTGCCTTAATAAGCGCACGTTACCAGATAGATATGGCCGAGGCAGATGCTATAACGGCAAGGCTTTTGCCTAACCCTGTTTTTAGTTTAGGAACTATAGCTCTTACAGCTAATAACCCTGTAACAAAAAAAGACCCTGATCCAAGGGAGTTAGATTTTAACTTCAGCCAGCTAATAGAGACGGCAGGGAAGAGAAAACACAGGAAGGCTGCGGCAGGCTGGGGTAGAGAGATATCCAAGGTGAGTTTTGAAGATGCCCTTCGAAACCAGCTTTTCAACTTTAGGAAGGCCTTTTACCAGGTAGTAGCAGCCCAGGCAGCCGTGGACCTTGCCAATGAAATCCTTAGGAGCTATGAGGATTTGTCTGAACTTAACAAGACCCGCTATGAAGCAGGGGAGATAGCTGAAGAGGAACTCATCAAAGTAAGACTGGAAAGAAACCGCTTCGAGACAGAAGTGGAACAGGGCCTGTTAGACCTGAAGACGGCAAAGAATACGCTACTGAGCTTATTACGCTATACAGATTTTGAACAGCCTGTAGATATTGAAGAAAGGCTTTCTTTCACGGACATTTCCCTCTCGCTGGATAAAGTAAGGGAGGTGGCCATGACTTATCGCCCTGACCTGAAGGCGGCCCAGATGCGGATAAAACGGTCTGAGGAGCTAGTGGATGGAGCCAAGGCCCTCAGATATCCGGACCTTACGGCTGGCGCTACCTACCAGCAAATACCAGATTATACTCATGATAATACCTTTGGTGTAAATTTAGGGTTGCCACTGCCTATCTTTAACCGAAATCAGGGTGGCATAATGAGAGCCGAAACCGAACTAGAAAAGGCAAAGACTGATAACCAACTTTTGATAGTAAATATAGTTACAGAAATAGAGAACGCCTTTAGAACCTACAAGACAAAACGGGAACTGGTCAAAAGCTATGGGACGATAATGGGCCAGGCAGAAAAGGCCCTGGATATCGCAGTGTACAAATACCGCCAGGGAGCAAGTTCACTCCTGGAACTCCTTGAGGCACAGCGTACATATTATAGAATAAAGGGGGACTATAATAAGGCTTTGCTGGACTATCAGTTGAGTCTTGAACAAATAAGATTAGTAACAGGCCACTAACTTTAAGAAATAATAAGAAATTAAAATGAAAAGGATTTCTAATATCTTTCTTTTCTTTATCCTCATCTT
>JAHFOV010000100.1 GCA_023261505.1 Planctomycetota bacterium | reverse complement strand
GCCTTCCCACGTGGGTATCCACCCCAATGGCGGGTACACCAAATGCATTGCCCAGGAGTATATTGGCAGTCTTCCTTCCTACTCCTGGCAGAGTAAGTAGGTCTTCCAGTTTATCAGGTACCTTTCCACCGTATCTTTCTACAATACCTTTGGCACAGCCGATAATACTCTTTGCCTTGTTACGGAAAAAGCCTGTGGGGCGAATCTCTTCCTCAAGTGTGGCAAGGTCAGCCTGGGCATAATCTTTTGCCGTCCTATACCTTTTAAACAGGCTTTTCGTCACCTGATTTACCCTCTCGTCCGTACACTGGGCCGCAAGGATAAGGGCTACTAGAAGTTCCAAAGGGGTCTTAAACTCCAGGGCCAGCGTGGCCGAGGGATACTCCTTTTCCAGAAGATTAATTATTTTTTCTACCTTATGCATGGTGCGAAACCGACTTCGCAACTATTATCAAAAAACCTCACACAAATCAAATAGAACTTTTATGTGTACGGTATTTATTTGAAACTATCGTGACCAGCAACCTCTTGCACCACATAATATATTTTACTTTGCGAGATGATAAAAGTTAAAACTAAAATTCTTATCTCTCTTCTTTCTATAATCATGTTATATTTACACAAAACCCCTTGCATTCCACCTTATGATGGGTTATTCTTTTATCCGTGTTATCAAAGATAATCCGCTTCCATTAAAAACTAAATACAAGAAATGAGACAAGAGGAAAAACTTTAGATTGGATTTAAGCCGGAAGAACGAAAGTATTGAAGATAGACAAGAAATTACTGTCTCCGGGGCAGTAGGCTCATGAAATCTTAAAAAAAGAGCGCCCCAATGTGAGGCGCTCGCTTGCTCCTTAGAGCAGCGCTTACGGCGAAAGTCTGCCTTACTGAAACTTGCCTACAATCGACGTTTAGGTATACTTAGCTAAATTTATAGCATAATTTGCAAATTTGTCAAGGGGAAAATGTCATGGATACAAAGCAGCAATTTATCCTCGGTCTTGACGTAGGTGCAAGCTCCATAGGCTGGGCCTTGCTGGAGGTCAACGGTGAAACCCATGGGCGAATTGTGCGGTCAGGGGCTCGTGTGTTTGAGGCGGGCGTGGAGGGCCAGCTTGAACAGGGTAAGGAGGAATCACGCAACAAAAACCGGCGGGAGGCCCGTGGCCACCGAAGGCTCTTGGAACGGCATGCCAGGAGAATGAACCTCCTGTGGTCACTCCTGCAGTCCTCTGGACTACTACCGGAGGGAAAACCAGAGGGCGTGTTGCAGGAACTGGATAAGAAATACAGTGAGACCTGGGTGAGAAAACGGGGCTTGGACACAAAAGAGAAAGAACAGGAAAGAGCTAAATTTTTCCACGTCTTCCCGTATTTCCTTCGTGCACGGGCCTTAGACGAGAGGCTTTCCTGCCATGAGCTCGGCCGTGCATTGTACCACCTCGCACAACGCAGGGGATTTCTATCCAACCGCAAGACCCCTCCTAAGAAAAAGGAAGAGGAAAAAGGGATAAAAGCAAAAATCGGCGAGCTACAGAAGAAGATGGACGAGTCAGGCGCCCGTACACTCGGGGAGTACTTCTCCCGACTGAATCCAGAAGAGGAACGCATCCGCCAGCGTTACACCAAACGCAGTATGTACAAAGAAGAGTTTAAAAAAATTTGGGAGGCCCAGGCCAGCTATTACCCAACGATACTGACCGAGGAATTCAAGAAGAAGGTTGACCATGCCATTTTCTACCAGCGCCCCCTTAAGATTAGGAAGGAGTTCATCGGTGACTGTGAACTGGAACAGGAACAGGGACACAAGCGCGCCCCCTGGGCACTGCTGGACGCCCAGCGATTCCGCCTCCTCCAGAAGGTCAACGACCTGGAGTTCATTGACACCTCCACTGGAGAGAAACGCAAGCTCAGCCCAGAGGAACGCAAAAATCTATTAGAGGCCCTGGAGACAAAGGGCGACCATAAATTCCGTCATATACGCAAGCTACTAAAACTAAAAGGACGTTTCAATTTTGAGGCGGGTGGAAATGATAAGCTCCCTGGCGACCGCACTACTGCCAAGCTGATAAAAATCTTCGGAGAAGAGGGCTGGAAGGGATTCTCGCAGGAACAGCGCAATCAAATTGTAGAGGACGTCCGCAGTATTCAGGACGAGCAGGCACAGGCACGTAGGGGCATAAAGGCCTGGGGACTGGAGGATGATAAGGCTAAGGAGTTTGGCCAGCTTACGCTTGAGGATGGCTACTGCAACCTCTCACGCCAGGCACTGGCAAAACTCCTGCCCCTCATGGAGAAGGGTACACCCTATGCGACGGCGAGGAAGGAGGTCTACGGCGAGCCCCCAGCGTCCGAGCCTGTTAACTCACTACCTCTCGTGACGGAGCAGTTCTCAAGCCTCCGCAACCCCGCTGTGGCACGCACCCTCACGGAACTCCGAAAGGTGGTCAACTCCGTTATCCGTCAGCATGGGAAACCCGATGTCGTCCGCATTGAACTGACCCGCGACCTGAAGAAAAACAAGAAAGACCGCGAAAATATATGGAAGAAGAACCGAGAGAATGAGAAATCCCGCGAGGAGGCCAAAGAAAGGATACTCAAGGAAATACCAGGCTTCCAGTTCAAAGGGCGGGACGCCGTAGAAAAGGTCTTACTGGCCGAGGAATGCGACTGGCATTGCCCGTACACAGGGAGGCAGATTTCTATGGCCTCCCTCCTCGGTGACCACCCACAATTTGACGTGGAGCACATAATCCCTCTTGACCGCTCTCTGGATAATTCTTTCACCAACAAGACGCTCTGCTATGCGGAGGAGAACCGCAACGTCAAACACAGCAAGACACCCTACGAGGCCTACGCCGGTAACCCTGAAAGGTGGGAAGAGATTCTTCAGCGCGTCAGGGGATTTAAGAGTAGAGAAGGGTTAAGGGATGCCAGGCTAAGGCGCTTCCAGATACATGGTGAGGAGTTGGATGAATTACTAGGCAACTTTGCGAACCGCCAACTTGTGGACACTGCCTACGCCTCCAGGCTTGCAATGGAATATTTGGATACGCTCTACGGCGGACGCAACGGCATAGATGCTGACGGCAGGCGCAGGGTTCAGGCCGGCCGCGGCCAGGTTACGCAGTACCTGCGTGACGGATGGGAGCTGAATAAAATCCTTAACGACGGAGGACAGAAGTCCCGTGACGACCACCGCCACCACGCCGTGGACGCCATATGCATCGCACTCACGGACGCAGGCACTGTCAAGATGCTCAGCGATGAGGCCAGACGTGCCCAGGGTGAGGGACGCAGACGCTTTGGCAAGGTCAAGCCACCCTGGCCCGGTTTCCTGGACGAGGTGCGCCGCTCCATTGAAGGAATTGTCGTCTCGCACGGTGTCCACCGCAAGGTCAGCGGCCCACTTCATGAAGAGACCAACTACAGTAAACCAATCTTGGGGAAGGACGAAAAAGGCAATCCGTGCGACTTCCGCCGTGTGCGAAAACCCCTTGGTAACCTTTCCCAAAATGAGGTTGAAGCTATTGCTGACCCTATAGTAAAGCAGTTAGTGATTGATAAGCTCCAGGCGTCGGGGGTCAATGACCCAAAAAAACTCTTCACCAATAAGGAAAATCACCCATACCTGCCCACCAGGGATGGCCGAAAGATACCCATCCATAAGGTGCGTATAAATAAGAAGGAGACGACATTCACCGTAGGTGAGGGGGTGCGTGAACGCCACGTAACGACTGAGTCCAACCACCATATAGAGGTAGTGGAGGTGCTCAAAAAGGGTAAACCCAGTTGGGAGGGCTACCTTGTAAGCCTGAAGGAGGCCCATGACCGCCTCAAGAAAGGTGATCCAGTGGTCAAGGGTGATCCAGTGGTCAGGCGTAACCACGGGGAGGGCAGACGCTTCGTATTCTCACTGGCAGGGGGAGAGACCATTGAGATAGACGAAGAGGACGGCAAACGAGGACTCTACACAATTAGAACCGTAAGCAGAGTCAAGCAAGGTAAGAATGAGTACCCTGGAATAGCGTTTGTACGCATTAACGACGCCCGAAAGAAAAAGGACATAATAGATGCTAAGCATTGGGGGACTAGCTTAATAGACCCGCTCAGGAAGCTCAATTGTCAAAAGGTACTTATCACCCCCCTGGGGGAGGTGCGCCGGGCCAATGACTGACCGATGTAGCCGCAGGCTTCAGCCTGCGCCAAACACTTGTGGAGGTATGTTGAGCCAATGACCGACAGAATCATAGACCTTTCAGAGGAACCTGCCCGCCTGAGCGTGCGGTATGCAAACCTGTTAATAGAGCGCGAGGGTGCTGAACCAGTCACCGTACCACTGGAGGAACTGGCGGTGCTGGTGGTCTCCCACCCGCAGGTGAGCCTGACCCATGCAGTCCTTGCCGGTCTGGCCACATCGGGAGGGGTTTTCGTAACCTGCGACGATAAGCATCTACCCGCAGGGATGCTCCTGCCTCTTAATGCCCACTTTACTCAGGCGGAGCGCTTTGAACAGCAGGCCAGCGCCCCTCTGCCCACCCGCAAGAGGTTGTGGCAGGAGATAATCCGGGCCAAGCTCCGTGCACAGGCCAATCTTTTGTGCGAATTGAGGGGCGAGGATAAGGGCATAGCCGCCCTCGTCTCCCGAGTCAAGTCCGGCGACCCTGACAATATAGAGGCTGAGGCCTCACGTCGCTATTGGCCAGCACTATTTACCGGCGGATACTTTCGCCGGGACAGGTTCGGTCTGCCCCCGAATCAGCTCCTCAATTACGGTTACGCCGTCCTGCGGGCTGTGGTGGCACGTGCCATCTGCGCCGCCGGCCTGCATCCGTCGCTAGGACTCCACCACCACAACCGCTATGACGCCTTTCGCCTGGCCGATGACCTGATGGAACCGTTCCGGCCTCTGGTAGACCGTGCCGTAGTAAACCTTACCCGTTGGCGGGGCCTGAACGCACCCCTTGACCGTGAGACAAAGGCTGAAATCCTCACGGCGCTCTCTGGACGGCTGCTGCTCAGCGGGGAGTGGCGGACGCTCTTTGACGTTGCCTCACGCACCGCTTCAACGCTAGCGGCCGTCTTTGCAGGCGAGAAAAGGGAACTGCCATTTCCGGAGATGACACGAGAACTCTGAAAAAGTTTGTGAATACTTTCCAATTTTTTCCCCCTTCCGCCTAAGGCGGAAGGGGAGGGGGGAAGGGTTACTAAGGAACTTATCTGTTGTAGCAAAAGTTTTTTACCCCCGCCCTTCCCTCCCCCCTCAAGGGGGAGGGAAGGGCGGGGCCGAAGTCTATAAATGTGGGTTTTTCAGAGGTCACGATACAATGTCGGACCTAAGGTATGAACTTTCGGAGTACCGGGCTATGTGGCTCTTTGCTATGTTTGACCTGCCGGTAGACACCAGGGAGGCCCGCAGACAGTACACACGCTTCCGCAAGGCACTCCTGGCCGATGGGTTCTCCATGCTCCAGTTCTCGGTTTACGCCCGTTACTGCCCCAGCGAGGAGGCCAGCCGTGTCCACTATAATAGGGTACGGATAGCCCTCCCACCCGAAGGTCAGGTACGGCTACTCTTCGTAACCGACCGCCAGTTCGGAAAAATGGAGGTCTATTACGGAAAAAAACGCAAACCGGTGGAGGATCCGCCCCCTCAAATGATGCTTTTTTGAGAGCAAATAAAACACAACCCCCAGTAACCTCTAGGGTTACGGGGGGTCAAGTATACCTAAACGCCGATTCTCGTCAAGCCACAGCTGTTGTTGACACTTGAAGCCGTTTATTGTAAGTATACCTAAACGCCGATTCTCGTCAAGCCACAGCTAAAGAAGTTGCACTATGCTATCCTGGAAGAAGTATACCTAAACGCCGATTCTCGTCAAGCCACAGCATCTTCACGTTATAAA
>JAHFOV010000044.1 GCA_023261505.1 Planctomycetota bacterium | reverse complement strand
CCAGTGGAACGGAGATACGGAAGGGTTTCATTTGATGGATAATCTCCTCCGGGCCAGCCAGCTTCTTCTGTGGTTTCTGGCTGGCCCGGCGCTGGCTCAGAGTAATACGGCAGAGCAATTGTAGTACCTAGAAAGGAGAAAAGAGATGAAGAGCTTTTTGAGTCTGATTTTGGCCCTTACTATTGCCTTACTTCTTGCCTGCCCGGTAACGGCTGCAGACCAAAACAATAATCCCGGTAACGATGACAATGCCCCTTGGCTGAACAATACTGGGGGCTCCATTACCGACGAAGTCTTCATGGCAGATAACATGTTGGCAATTAACGGGAACGACAACTCTGTCAATCAGGCTATCAGTGGCAGTGGGGCCGGTGGTGACGCCCTCAATGTCAACTTAGCCAGCGTGGTTGCCGGGCAGGATATTGATGTCGCCCTAAATTCCGTCCAGGTCAGCGGGGGCGGCAGCGGCATCGGTAATTTCAACACAATTGTTGGCAATATAACTCAGAGCGGCAGCGTTAATATTGCTGTTAACTCTCAGTCGAATAACTAAATTGTAAAGTGGCTAGAATTCATAAACCGTCAAGAAGACGGAAAGGGAAGAGAAATGAAGAGCTTTTTAAATCTAATTGTGGCCCTTACTGTGTCTCTGTTCATTGCCGGTCCGGCAATGGCTCAGGAGCGTGTCGGTCAGGATAATACCAATAATTCCATTTTTGACTTGCAGATTAATGAGAACAATACTAGCACCAGCCAGACGGTGGATAGTGGCGAAGGTAACGACCTCAACACTAACTTAACCGGTACGATTTTGGGGCAAGGTAACTTGGTTAGCAATACCTCTGTCCAGGTCTATGGGAGCGGCAGCGCCATCGGTAAATCCAACGTAACGGTGAGCGAAATAAATCAGATTGGTAACAATAATTTTGCTGCCATTGCTTTGGTAAATCAATAGTTGGTGGAACTTCAGTGGAAAGTAAGATTTTGCGTGACGCAACCAGCCCCATCGGAAATCTCCTCCTGGCCAGCCTGATTCTCCTGTTTCTGGCTGGTCCAGCACTGGCTCAGAGCAATACGGCAGAGCAATACAACTTTGCAGGTTCCGTTCAGATAGCCAGTGGCCTGGGTACAAACTGGGCCATTCAGACACGGGTGGGCAATAGTAAACTTGCTGCCACCTTAAAGGAGTCTATCGGCGAGGCAGTAAATAACCTTTTCCAGGTGCAATTGGAAGAGGCCCTGGTGCCCCTCGATGGCGAGAACCCTTCTCGCCAATCCCCAGAAGGCTCGGGTGCTTACATTTCTACCCAAGCCCAAGAGGGCAGCAGCTACTTCCCCATTTCCTTTCAGTCCGCACCCCTGCAATTACCTTCCAATGGTCATCCCTAAAGATTTGTTCTGTCCAAGTTGTAAAGGAAAGGACCTTTTCTTTAAAGGCATTCAGAAGGGTTACGGCCATGTCCCAGATAAGGTTCTCTTGACGTGTAGGGAGTGTTTTACTACCTTCAGTATGGATGTTGTGGATACAGAGGATAACGATGAGTCAGGCAGTGGGGATGAGGCTTGACAAGTTAGCTTCTAAGTGAGGCTAGATTAAAGTCACTGCTTGTCCTTCCTAAGCCGTAAAACCTATAGGTACAGCCCTTCGTTACGCTAAGAGCTTGCCGATTTAACTAATCTAAAAAACCTCGCTAGCTTCACCAGTATAAACCTTCTTGAAGTTTCTCCCAAATCGAATATAAGTAATTTTATTGCAAAATAGTATATTTATATTAAAATTTTGGCATTTTATGGAGCAAAAACTGTCAGATTCTAAATAAATCTTGTAACTTTTAGGCATATTGGAGGATAAAACACTACCTGAAACATTAGTCAGATGTAGTTATAACTACTTATGTTTGCTCCAAATCTAAAGAAACAAATAGAATTCTTCTCGAAGGCATGGGATAGTTACCTTTTAGAGGTTGAGATTGCCTTCTTTTTGGAACAAAGCAACAAAAGAAGTTTATCAAAGTCATCTTCTAATAAATTCAATTCACTAAAAGAAGTCGATAAATATTTTTTTAGTTATATTAGGCCATTAATAGCAAGATTTTTTGAAAGGAATCCCTTAATCCACAGGAATCGGGGAGAACCTGAAGATGTAGAGATTTATCATAAGTACGTAGACCGTTGCCTATACTTATTGGGTAGGCAAGGGCCGACACCACCGCGCATGCACATCCATCGTCCCATTGAGGGGCCACGAGATGTTAAGGTATTAAAAGAGGACTACCCTGCTATCAGTAGTAACCCAGTCCGATTTTTAACAGAAATTATGAATCAATGCAGGGACTATCAAAATCTTGTCCTGACCCTTGCCCAACGGGACGAAGCAGTACGAGCCTACACCTGCAAGATTAATGGGCCCTCTACGAAGTCCTCTCTAAAGTTGAGACTTTTCAGTGGAAGTATAGTCCTGTGGGGGAATCAGTTTCTCCCCATTAAAGGGAAGCAGTTTGATATACTGTTAAAACTTTCACAGCGCCCAGGGGATATAGTCATACATCAAGAGCTTTACAGCTTAATTCAAAGCCGGTTCCACAAAGACCTCCTCTTAAGGCAATATATAAACAACATCAGAAAGGCCTTTCCCCCTCCTTACTGCGACCCCCACCACCCTGAGGGCATCATCAAGACCAGAAAAATGGAAGGCTACTACCTCAATCTCCCTCCAGACTGTACAGAGATAGTCGCAGTCTAAGTTATAAACAAAACAAGCGCTCTGAAAACCGCTGTGAATACCTCTAATTTTCCCCCCCTTGACGGGAGGGGGTAGGGGGAGGGTGACCGTTTCATCAGCCTGAGCCCATCGAACATTGGTAGATATGAACATGTTGCCAGATTCACCCTCACCTTTCTCGTGCCTTAGGCAGACCCACCTCTGGCGGGCCTCCCTCCATCAAGGGGGATGGCGTGCCGGGCCAAAGTCCATAAATCAGGGTTTTTCAAGGGTTTCTAAACATATATAACAGTGCAGTTCATCGTTATAGCTAATGTAATAGTTTACAACGATATAAAAGTCTTGACTATTTATAACCCATTACAATTAAATACCTTACAGCAATTTAGAAATTTGAACGTAATATAGCATTTACAAATCCCCTATATTTTAATATTTTATTATATCTAACCGTTGCGCTGCGATGTCTTGCGGTTTTTTTTTATTACCGTGAGTTTCCGTCTCAATGCCTGTTGCGTCATAATGCCTGTTGGTTGCCATGCGTAAGGTTAGCAGGAATACCTTTTTGGTAGGAATACATTGTTCAAAGACCTTTTTCTTTACGGTCTTTAAGGAGTCCGAACTCCAAGAATGAATAATAGCGTAAATATTTCTATAAACTTGGATTCGAATTTTTATGATAACTTTGTTAAGCCTGTAGTGGAAAGATTCAGTTTAAGGGAACCTTTAACCCCCAGGTGCAATAGTGAATCTGAGACATTAAGGTCTTTCACGAGGCTAAAACTTCTAAGGACTGGAAGCATGGCCCGCTGGGGAGACCAGCTACTTCCCATCACAGGGAAGCACTTTGATATACTGTTAAAACTTGCACAACGCCCAGGGAAGATAGTCATAGACCAAGATCTCTACGCTTTAATTGATAGCGAGTTCCACAAAGACCCACTCTTAAGACAATACATTAAAAACATTAGAAAGACCTTCCCCTCACCTTATAATGACCACAGTCACCCTGAGGGCATCATCAAGACCAGAAAAATGGAAGGCTACTACCTCAATCTCTCTCCAGACCGAGTAGAGATGGTTTAAATTGTAAGCCCGCACCATCAAGACCCCCTCTTGAGGCAATACATAAACAGTATCAGGAAGGCTTCCCCTCCACCCTACAATGACCCCCATCACCCTGAAGCCATATCAAGACCAGAAAAATGGAAGGCTACTACCTCAATCTCCCTCCAGACCGTGTAGAAATAGTCTAAGTTACTGTAATAGCTGATGCGATAGCTATTGCAATATTACACTTCCCTCGCGTTCATAACCTTTTCAACTTCTCTCCCTTACCAGTTCCAAAAATTAGTTTTGTAATATTACATTCATATTCCCCTCCTTTTTATTTATTCTCGAACTTGTTAATGGCAGACAGCCAAGGGCTCTGTGACCTCGTGGGTCTATGATACCTTGGCTTACAGAAAAAATCGGCGGATAAAATGGAAAAAATTCTAGAAACGAGAACAATCCAGTCTCCCCTTTTGTCGGCTATCCATGAGGCTCTTTCCAGTTTATGGGTTATGCCTAGGTTCGTCCAATTTTTGAAGGCCAACAAAAGGTTCTGGGTTACACCTTTTATCTCTTTTAGCTTATTTTACGTATTTTTTGGACTCTTTGTTTTATTTGCTGAGCTCGGGTGGTTCTAGCCGAATTCGAGCCGGTAACTGGTAGTATCAACTTTCTATTTTTCTGAAAGGAAGGCAAAGCATAATGAACTTTAAAGGACTTACGAAGGGTTTAATCCCGCTGTTATTTTTGGCTTTATCGCTGTTTCTTCCCCAAGCAAGTGTCTCGGCCATACCGATGTTCCAGACCTATATTGAAGGGGCAACGGCAGGTACTATAGGTCAGGATGAGGATACATGGTTCCATTCCGGTACACCTTTTACCCTGGACGTGGTTGGAGCTTTCGGGCCTAAGACTACGAGTCTCACCGGGGTAACTCTGGCAATATCCATCCCTGAAGGTCAGACAGGAACCATCTCCCTAACTCCACTAGGTGGCGCCGCAGTCCCGATTTTGTTGACCACGCTAGGCCAGAGTATTCCAGGTGTAAACCCAGCGGCCAATGCTGACGAGCACATCCTCACAAATGTTGTAGGCAATAATGGCTATGACACAAAAAGCTTTGCGCCTGCCACTTTTAATAATCACTATCCGTTCAAGGACGGTGTGTCTGATTTTCTAATCTACGACCTCTCACCCTTTACCAACACAACAACAGGTCTAAACAACTACGACGCTACTCCTCCTGGAAGCATTACTTTCGACGCAATAGCGACGGGCCAGCAAAAACAGTACACAGTGTCCTTCACCGGATTTCCGCAGGTTCACTTTGACGTGTACGGGTTCGAAACTAAAAGCGTAGGCACTAATAGTTGGCAGATTAACCCGGGTTCTCACGATTCGACCGCCAACGCCGCCGTTCCTGAAACCTCTAGTGTCTTGTTATTAGGTATGGGCCTGGTAGGGCTTGGCTACCACATTCGTCAGCGTAAAGTCCTCCCTGTTTGCTAGTCGTTCATTACGGTGATTGATATAGCGTGATTTTTCTCTCGTGATTGATGTATCGTGATTTCTCTCTCTTAAGCCGTTGTGGGTTAAGAGAGGTCCAATTAAGGAACTTGGACCCTTTCTTCTTAACCCACAACGCTTATATCGGAACTATGGGCCGGGTTTCAATAATTCAGAATGAGCTTACCATCCGAGAAAGGGAATCCTAAGAATAGCCCTAATATGGCATCAAATTCAAAGGTCACCAATGGGCGTTAGAGGTTTTTTAGAACCAATAGTTCTGCGCTGTCCAAACTGTGAGAGTACCGGCGACTGCGAGTTTGCAGGTATTCAGAAGGGTTACGGTTATGGACTTGATTTCGAACTCTGGACATGCAGACGGTGTCACAGCACCTTTAGTGAGAAGTCTCTGGGCGTAAAGGATGAGATAATTTGTGAACCATTAAATATACAACAAAGTTAGGCTTTTTCATTTTAGGCGAGGCTTGTAAATGTCAGAACAGGTAACAACTGTAATAGTGCGTGGTGGAGATTTAGGGTTCCTTGCGCGTTTTGCTAGAAGGCGCTACAAGGAATTCAAGAACTGCTTCGACATATTCTTGGGTGCATTGGGTCTCTCAGTGAGCGCACCCATTATAGCCTTATTGGGTATTCTCATAAAACTGACCTCCCCGGGGCCGATATTCTATACACAGGAACGTGTGGGTCAGGGAGGAAAGCCCTTCAAATTAATAAAGCTAAGGACAATGAGGGTAGATGCCGAGGCCAAGACAGGACCCGTCTGGGCAAGCCCTGATGACCCCAGGATTACACCCCTGGGAAGGATACTGAGAAAACTCCACCTAGATGAACTTCCACAGTTTATCAATGTTGTTATGGGCCAGATGAGCGTAATCGGTCCAAGGCCAGAAAGGCCCGTTTTTGTTGAAGAATTTAAAAAGACTATACCTGATTACGAACTCTGGTTATCCGTTAAGCCAGGCATCACAGGCCTTGCACAGGTGAGACATCGTGCAGACCAAAGCATAAACGACGGCAGGCGAAAGCTCAAATACGACCTCCTCTACCTGGAAAAGATGTGCTGGCTCCTTGATTTAAGAATCCTTGGACTGACTATTTTGAAGATGGCAAGAGGTTGAAGAGTGATTTCTTGAAAGGAGGCCAAATGGCAAAAAGACTTATTTAGCATTTGCAGATTTATTTGGGCCTATCATCCTGAGATTGGTAAGGTTTAGTACTAGCAATTTCATATGAAAGGGAAAAAAAAGATGAAAAAATCCTTGGTGGTTCTTACTGTAGCAGTGTTTTTGGTGGGCAGCGTTGGGCAAGCCCTTGCCGGTCCGATTCACGTTTCTAGAGAAGACTTTTTCGACACCGGAGGCACTCATGTAACTGGATGTATAGGAGACGGGTGTCCTGGAAGTGATTTTTCAATTGGGAATACTTCAGGAAATGTCTTGTGGCAGGTAGTAGAAAAGGTGTTTTTGGTAGGCAGTGATAGGCTTTTTGTCTATACCGTGTTTAACGATAGTTTCGCGTTACCAATTACCTCCTTTCATGTTCGCGGCGGGGGCACAGTTCTTGCATCGAATGCGCCGTCAGGCTGGGTGTTCGCGAACGCAGGAGGTTTCTTTTCGTGGTCAACACCTATTGCGGCATCTGGAATTCCTCTATTCAGCGCCCTTGATACTATGCAAGTGCTAATTAAGGGTCCGCATCTAATAACCTTTGCTTTAGCTAAAATAGATTTGGCTGGTGGTGCCGTCTTGAGTAGCCCCGATTGGAAGGCCTCCAGCTCCGCCGTCCCCGAACCCTGCACCCTCGCCCTGTTAGGCATGGGCCTTGGGGCGTTAGGCTACCGCTTGCGTCGTCGGATGGGGGGGTATATGGAAGGTGTGTAAAGTGGGCTTAGTTTATTAGTTGTTCATTACAGTGATTGATATGGTGTGATTTTTCTCTCGTGTTATTTACGTAGTGCAGTTTTCCTCTCTTATGTAAAAAAGTTGTGGGTTAAGAGAACGGTTCCAAGTTTTTCTAAAAGACCTTAGACCTTTTCTTAACCCACAACGCAGCTTATGTCGGTACCATGAGGCGGACTTTACCACCTAATAGTAACTTGCCTTAGGTGGATGCAGGGTTTCTTAGAAGTTTCTGAAAATAGATGGTAGATTTGATAGCGACAAAAAAATTAGAAAGGATACTGGATACTGCTATGACATTGCACCACAACGGCCTTGAAGATTTCTTTTGTCCAAATTGTAAAAGTAAAAACATTGCGTTTTCAGAAGTTCGGGAGGGTTACGGATATGGCCCTTATAAGGTTCTTCTGGCATGCAGAGAGTGCCTTTGCGTCTTTTGTGTAAATATACCTGAGGACAAAAACGGTAATGGCCACTCAGAGAGCAATGATGAAGACTAAACGAGCAGAGGTTAAGCCATGTTCAGTATGACTTTAAGAACCCCTCTCTTTGAGGCTAGCTTAAAGGCCCTTGGTGCTTCTTCCAGGCCATATACCTCTGCAATCATTGCCCCCACCTCTACAGCCCCTTCCTTCAGGGCCTTTATAGCTCGTTGAAATGGGCCACACCTTGAACCTAATAATACTATCTCGTTAACAACCAGAGGACTAAGATTCAACATCCCACCTCTGGCAAAGGTACTCTTCAACACAATCCTGCCCAAAGGTTTAACAAGACCTAGAGCAAGTTCTAACCCCTTTGGGGAGCCTGTACAATCTATGCAAATATCGAAGATTTGATTCAGCTTCGGCGCCTCATTGGCTAGCACCGTCTTAATTTTTCTTCCTGCAAGGATTTCTAGCTTTTCTGGATGCCTTCCTAAAACGGTCAATTCACAGCCGGTCCCGGCCATTGCCTGTGACACCAGGAGACCCAATTTTCCATCTCCAAGGACGGCAACCTTATCCCTCGGTCTAATATCTACCTGTTCCAGCACCCTGAAGGCCGCCGCAAGGGGTTCTACAAAGACGGCCTGAATATTAGTTATTTCTGGCGGTAATTCATGGAGGTTAGACAGGGGTAACGCAAGATAATCGGCAAAGGCCCCGTCCTTGCCCAATATTCCCAATACCTTTCTATTCGGACAGTGATTTCCCAGTCCCTGTCTGCAATATTCACATTGCCCACAGGCACAATTTATTTCCCCTGCTACCCTTTTGCCTATCCAAGTTGTGTCCCCCGCTTCTTCTACTACACCCACAAACTCATGCCCTAACACCCCTTGAAAGGGCATATAACCCATGACTATCTCAATGTCTGTATTACATATCCCCGCCTTCAAAACTCTTATCAACGCCTCCCCCTCTGCCCTTTGAGGCGTGGGATAATCCTTTCTGTATTGGAGCTTTTTCTGAAAAAATAATGCTCTCATTGGTCCATATCTTGCAACAGCCTTACACGCCTTTGGTCTTCCTATTTTCAAATCCCCCTAAATCCCCCTTTTCTAAAGGGGGATTATAGTAGCAAGCATTGTTTTATAAAAATTTGCGCTAATTTTAACCTTTAACTGGGGGCGTTCAATTGAACGCCCCTACAATCTTCACAAGTCTTTGAAAAGTCCAGTCCAAAGGTGTCATTGCGAGGGGCGAAGTCCCGAAGCAATCTCATTTCATTTTTGGGAGATTGCTTCGCTCCGCTCGCAACGACTGATTCTTCTCCGCCTAAGCCCTTCTTTCTGAGTTCTTTTTCCTTTTCTAGCATCTGCTCCATAAATAGAATCCCTTCTTTTTGTTCTCGTTTCGAAAAATCGTTAATGCATGGATAGCCTTCAGTCTATCCAATACAGGCAGGTTAAAACTATTCCTGCAGTTTTTAAGCTTTTTGATTATATTTCTATCGCAAAAGTGTTGCAAATTTAAATCTGTGGGGACACAGCCCAAAATATATTTGACACTGAAGATTAGGAAGTATATCTTTACACCTTTTAAGAAATACGGTAGGCCCTTGCAAAATGCCTAGTATGTCGTTCTGAGGTGCTGAAGGCACCGTAGTCATTGCGAGGGACGGAGTTCCGAAGCAATCTAGTTTCTCTTTTGGGAGATTGCTTCTCCGCCTAAGGCGGAGAAGAACGACATGAACTGTGCGGGCCTTCAAAGGTCTCACAAAGCATAAATATAGGAAAGGCAGCACCCTGATAGTGCTGCCTTTCCTTTTGCATTCAAAACTGCTAAATGGTATTATGAAGGGTTGGAAAGGGCATAGGCTTAAGCGATGAAAGTACTTATAGCAGATAGTCTTGCAAAAGAGTGCGAAGATATACTCTTAAAGGCTGGCCTAGAAGTGGCAAAAAGGCCGGGTATCTCCCAGGAAGAGTTAGCAAAAGAAATCAAGGATTACGCGGGTATAATCCTCCGCAGCGGGGTGAAGATTACAGAACAGGTGCTTGCGGGGGCAGATAGACTGAAGGTAATCTGCCGTGCAGGCATAGGCGTGGACAACGTAGACGTAGAAGAAGCAACTAAGCGGGGTATAATAGTGATGAATACCCCGGAAGCAAACGCAATTTCCGCAGCGGAACACACCATTGGGTTACTCTTTGCCGCAGCAAGAAAAATCTCTCAGGCCCATAAGTCCCTCCAGAGAGGGGAATGGAAGAGGGACAAATTCATGGGCCTTCAGGTAATGGGAAAGACCCTGGGCATTATAGGCCTGGGCCGCGTAGGGCGGCTAGTTGCTAAAAGGGCAGTTGCCCTAGAGATGAAGGTGATGGCCTTTGACCCCTTTGTCTCCCCTGAAATTGCCGCTAAGTACAATATCAAGTGTACTAACACCCTGGAAGAACTCTTAAGGCAATCAGATTTTATCACCATCCATGTCCCACTGAACGCCTCCACTAGAAACCTGATTACAAAGAGAGAATTTGCCCTTATGAAGCCGGGGGTAATATTGGTAAATGACGCCAGGGGTGGAATAGTCAATGAGAAAGACCTCTACGATGCTATAGTATCTGGAAAGGTAGCCGGAGCTGCGATGGATGTCTTTGAAGTCGAACCGCCCAAAGATAATAAGCTCTTGGAACTAGAACAGGTGGTGGCAACTCCGCATCTTGGGGCCCAAACGGTAGAGGCCCAGAAGGCCGTCGCATTGGAGGCGGCCGAACAGATTGCCGATTCCCTTTTGGGCAGGGGTATCCGTAATGCCTTGAACCTTCCAGTTGTGAACCCGGAGGAATTTGCACAACTTCGGCCTTTCATTAACTTTGCTGAACGGATGGGTACTTTCCTGATGCAGATCATCGGTTGTGGAGTAAGGACCGTCACTCTAATTTATGCCGGAGAAATAGCCAAGAAAAATACCAAACTGGTGACAGATAGCTTTCTTGTAGGAATTTTGAAACCGTGTATAGAAGAGGGCGCTAATCTGGTCAGTGCCTCAGCCCTCACCATGGAAAAAGGTATAGAGGTATCTGTTACCACCAGTGCCCAGTGCGGTGATTTTACGAACCTGATTACCGCAAAGGTCAAGACAGATACCACGGAAAGTACAGTTACAGGCACTATCTTTAATAAAGGAGACGCCAGGCTAGTATTTATTGATGGATACACAATAGAGGCCGTGCTTGAGGGCGTAATGCTGGCAATATATGCAAAAGACAGGCCAGGACTCATTGGGAACGTGGGTACAATAATGGGTAACGAAGACATTAATATTGCCAGAATGGCCTTTGGCAGGAAAAGGGCTGGTGGAACTGCCCTCTTGATAGTAAATCTAGATTGCCCTATCTCGCTGAACGCCCTTGAAGCAATAGAAAAACTTGAAGGGGTAGAAGCCGTCAGGCTTATACAGTTACCTCTCTATTGTCCCTTAGCTTAACTTTTCCCTGTTAGCCACCCTCGGCCTTTACGGGGCAGACGCTAGGGCTTATTTTTTCTAATACTCGGTGGTTGCCAAACTGGGTAATCTTACCATTTTCAATCTTAACCCATGTTTGTCCTGGCTCACGAAATATCTCAATAATTAAGGTGAAGTCACTGCTGCTTTCAATGTAAACGTCGGCGCTTTTTTCAACCCTTGGGTCTTCTTTCTCCAAGTATTTTATATTTATATGACCGATACCTTCTTTTACATCCCAGTTAAAATGTCTAGCCACGACTGGAAACCATTCTCTCAGCATCTTATGCTCCTTTCTTTTGTCTAATTTTTGAAAGAGTCAATCGCTGTACAATCACTATGAGACCTCTGAAAAAGTCTTAATAATACTACCTGTCTTTCTGAGCGAAGCGAAGAATCTCCCATTATTTGAGATTCTTTGCCATACGCCTTAGCTTGCAAGCGTTTTAAGTGCAAATCAAGTTAAGGTAAAGAGCCGCTTAATGTCTGTGTATGCAATATCCTTAGATTCCCCACCTTATCCTCTCTGCATTAAAAGTGGGTAATCCTGCTCTAATTATCTTTTCTGAAGCCTTCACAATATCGTATTCCACCCTCTTGAATTTCACTAACTTCTTCTCTGTATCGTAAAGGACATAACCGGCCTTAGGATTTCTGTCCCTTGGCTGGCCCACGCTACCCACATTGATAATTGCCTTGGGAATCTTCAGGAGGCTTACCTCAGGGTCTGTGACTGCCCTAATAGTGCTGTCCCTCATAATTGTTATTGGTACATGGGAATGACCAACGAAGCAGACCTCGTTTTTTAGTCCTCTGAAGCATAACTCAGCGTCATAGAAGGTGCGTATATAGGCAAAAAGCTCAGGGAAATGGAGTGAGCCATGGACAAGTGTTATATTATCCTTTTCTATAACAAGAGGAAGGCTGGATAAGTACAGGCTCTCATCCTGCGAGAGGTGCTTTAAGGTCCAGAGTACAGCCTCTTTGGCCTCCGGATTAAAATACTCGATGTCAGTCTTGTTAACAACACAGTAGTCATGATTACCAGCCACTACGATGCTGGCTACTTCCCTCATTGTTTTAATGCATAGGCCGGGTTCTGCGGCATAGCCGACTACATCCCCTACGCTCAGGATTTCGTCTACGCCAGCCTTTTTTGTTTCCGCAAGTACTGCCTCCAAGGCCTCAAAGTTACTATGGATATCTCCCAAAATGGCATAAAGCAACAAAGTTCCTCTAGCAAGAATAATTTCAGATTAGAGATACAAATTGAGCCCTCTGAAAAAGTATGAGAAGCGACGCCTCGAGTGTCATTGCGATCCACCTTAGGCGGAGAAGCAATCTCGTGTTTCCTAGCGCAAACCACTTAGGAGATTGTTCGCCTGAGGCGAATCTGTTCGCCACAAAAATTGGCGAATCCGAAATAAGCGAATCCGCCTATCTTTTTGGCGGACCTAAGGCACGACTTCGGCGCTTCGCCCCTCGTCCGCCTCAGGCGGAACAGCTTTGCCCAGGATTTTTCAGAGACCTCAAATTATGGAAGATTTGAAACTTGTAATTTGAAATTATGTTTTTTAATCAGGTACTGCTAATATAGCTCATCTTCAGGTCGTGAAGTACATCTTCGAGGTATCTCTTTTCCTCAGGGGTAAGGTTTCCTCTGGTCTTTTCCTGTATAATGCTGAGTGTATCTATAGTAAACTTGGCCTGGGCGAGGTTTTTCTCCTTCCCTCTTGTTACGGGATTCTCTATCTCCCCCAGGGCCATTAGTGCCTGAGTAGCAAGGCTGGATACAAAGAGTATAAAGCTAGCCTCGGGAAAAGTAGGGCCCTCCTCTTCCGGCTCCTTCTCCTTTTCCTCTTGTATGTGCTTCTTCCACGCTTCGTCTATTGTCTTATCTTTATCTTCCGCCATGTTTTTACCTCAGGCCATTAACTATTAATGAGTTCTAATGAGTTCCACATAACAAAATTACCCTCTGGTCGCGGAGGCCTGAAGTGGCCTCTCGGTGTGGGTAGGTTTTCCCTCTCTTTCAAAGGTCAAGGCGGCTTGTATGAACTCCCTGAATAGGGGGTGGGGGCGGATAGGCTTAGATTTAAATTCAGGGTGAAACTGTACGCATACGAACCAGGGATGGTCCCTCAACTCCATTGCCTCCACTAGCTTGCCACTCGGGGAGAAGCCGCTGGAGATCATACCGTGTGAGCTAAAGAGTTCTCGATAATCATTGTTGAATTCGTAGCGGTGTCTATGCCTTTCTGAAATCTTATCCTGTCCATAGGCTGCATAGGTCTTGGTTCCAGTCTCAAGTAAACAATCCTGGGCCCCCAATCTCATCGTACCGCCCATCTCTTTTATGCCCTTCTGCTCTTCAAGGAGCGATATGACAGGGTGACTGGTATTTTTATCAAATTCAGTACTATTAGCTTCTTTCAACCCGCAGGCATTCCTGGCAAATTCAATGGTGGCACACTGAAGTCCCAAACATATCCCCAGGTATGGAATTTTTTTCTCCCTGGCATATCTGGCTGAGGCTATTTTGCCCTCTATGCCCCTCTCTCCAAAGCCTCCTGGCACCAAAATCCCCTTGACCCCTCCCAGACAGGCCTCAGCCCCTTTACTCTCCACCTCCTCCGCCTCCACTCGCCTCACCTCCACGCTCGCTTCGTTTGCAATACCACCATGGATAATGGCCTCATAAAGGGATTCGTAGGCAGAACGGTGCGCTATATATTTACCCACTACTGCTATCTCAGTGGAGTATTTGGGGTTCTTAAGCCTCTCTAGCATCCTTTCCCACTCTTGCAGGTTACCGCCATCTGTCTTCAGACCAAGCTTGTTTATGATAATATTATCTAAGCCCTGCTTTTTAAGTAGGATAGGTATTTCATAAAGATAAGGCTTTACATCTTTTTCATCAATAACTGCCTCTTTTTCTACATTACAGAAGAGGGCTATCTTTGCCTTGAGTTCCTGGCTTAAGGGTTTTTCACAGCGGCAAATTAGTACATCAGGCTGCATCCCTGCCTGCCTCAAGAGGCTCACAGCATGCTGGGTAGGCTTGGTCTTTACCTCATCGGCAGCCCTCAGGTAAGGGACAAGGGTCAGATGAACATATAAGACGTTATGTCTACCCACGTCAAGACCAAACTGTCTTATAGCCTCCAGGAAGGGCTGGCTCTCAATATCTCCCACTATGCCTCCTATCTCATGGATGACCACATCTACATCAGGCGTTGTCACCTTCCTTATGCATTCCTTAATTTCATTAGTAATGTGGGGTACTATCTGCACGGTTTTGCCAAGGTACTCTCCGCGCCTCTCCTTGGTTATTACAGAATAATAAATAGAGCCTGTAGTGAAGTTGCAGTTTTTGTTTACAACGGCATTTGTGAAGCGTTCGTAGTGGCCAAGGTCTAAATCTGTCTCTGCCCCATCCTCTGTTACATAGACCTCACCATGTTCAAAAGGGCTCATGGTCCCAGGGTCGACATTAACATAGGGGTCAAATTTTTGAAGGTTCACCTTCAGCCCCCTGCTCTCCAGCAAAAGCCCGATAGAGGCCGAGTTTAACCCCTTCCCCAGGGAACTCACTACTCCACCTGTAACAAAAATATGCTTCGTCATGTCTTATTTAGTCATTGCGAGGGCCGAAGGCCCGAAGCAATCTCACAATCATTCTTGTATACTTTTCGCCCTGGCGAATCCACCTCATGCGTGACTCCGCTCCGTCTGGAGCGAAATTTGTGCAAAAAACGATTAAAATCCTCCATTGTATCCACCCCACAACACCTGTGCGGGGTTACCACCACCTTTATCTTGTATCCACTAGAAAGGGCCCTCAACTGCTCCAGCTTTTCCACCTCCTCAAGGGCAGACTTTGGTAACTGAGAATATCTTAACAAGAAATCCTTTCGGTACGAGTATATACCCAGATGCTTATAATACACACCTTGTAGGGGCGTATTGCAATATGCCCCTACTGCTTTTATCACGTCTAGGACAGGTCGTCCATCCCAGGAGGCAGTGTAAGGTATGGGCGCCCTGGAAAAGTAAAGGGCATGACCCCCGTTATCCATCACCACCTTCACCGCATGGGGGTCACGATGTTCTTCTTCAGAATCAATAATATTAGCCAGAGTAGCCATTACCGCCTCTTTATCCTTTCGCAGGGCCTCCACTACTGTATCAACCATCTCAGGATGTATCTCAGGCTCATCTCCCTGCACGTTCACGATTATATCGGCTTTAATTTTGCTTGCGACCGCAGCCACACGGTCACTACCTGATTTATGCTCAGAAGAGGTCATTACTGCCTCTCCTCCAAAGCCCTTGACTACATCAAAAATCCGCTGGTCATCTGTAGCCACCAAAACCCCCAGAATACCTTTTGCCTCTCTGACCCTGAAATAGACATGCTCAATAATATATCTTCCTGTTACGGTCTTGGCCTCGGGGAGGATAAGCTTTCCTGGGAGCCTGGAAGAGGCGTATCTGGCAGGAATAACAGCGAAGGCCTTCATGTCAAAACATCCTATCAACTCTCCTAAAGGGTGTCAAGTTCTTCCTCCTCGTAAAATTTAACTAAGTTTTATTTATACTTCGAAAACTTTTGCTTTCACCTAAGAGCTATGCCGAAGTAAGTTTTTACTTGCTTTTCAATCAGCACAGTGATATGAAAAAGTTGCCCGCCGAAGGCAGAAAAGCCCGAAAATGTATCTCTGATGGGAGGTTCTAGACATGACGAACTGCACAAGAAGAGAGTTTATCCAAAACATGAGTGCAGGTATTTTAGGTGCCGGCTCCATTGGAGGCTCAAAAAATACCAAAGATGTTTCTACCGTTCAAATGCTAGGAGGGGCTATTACACCTGTGGAATCCGATACAATTAATAAAAAGAAACTAGTAGTAATGTCAGATATTCATTTTGGTGCGAAACAGTGTCTTTTAAACGGAGAGAGCGAGGAAGGTAAAAAAAATGTTAACAAACTAATTGGGCAAATAAAAGATCAACAACCTAAAGAAGTAATACTTCTAGGGGATATATTTGATTTTTCTCTTTGTTCCCTTTACAAAACGTGCAGCAATGCAAGGGAATTTTTTAATCAGCTTAGAAACTTAGATGGACTAGAAGTTACCTATATACCTGGGAATCACGACCACCATATCTGGACATACATAATAGAGAGTGAATACTTCATAAAACCACTGACCGAAGGCAATAACCCAGTGGCCGATTATATAGAAAAAGTAGTCACTGCAGGCCCATTTAAAACGAAATTTTTAGACCAATTCTACCCCGGCTTAAAGGTGGTTTACCCCTCCACAATACGTACATGTGGCAAGCACAGATATTATTTTACCCATGGACATCTGGTAGATGATATTTTCACCATAGGTAGTGATGTAGAGAAACCAGAAACTCTTGCTGACCTTGAGGCCTTTAACACCTGGTGGATAGAGGGGGGATGGTTTTACCTGGGGCAGGCTGGGAAATTAAGCGAAAAAATTAGAAACATTTATGATAAAAAGTCATGGATAGCGGCCTTCCGCCTCGGAGCCACATCTTTTCTGAATGGTATATGGAAAAAGGTAGAAGGAAAATATTTTTTCAAAGAAGAGCCTGTAGGGGTGAGGGCTGTTGAACCAGGCTATATAGTGAACTATATTGTGAACTTTGTACCCGGAGAACTTCCTTTACCTTTTACTTTTGTCTACGGCCATACACATGAGCACAAAGAGTATAAACTTGACGTATCGGGCGCCAAATGTACCATTCTAAACACAGGGGCATGGGTACTAGAGGAGACCTCTAAAAAACTTGAAAAACTACCCGAAGGAATCCAATTTCCCGATCTACTAAAAGACAAGGTAAGATACGATGCTGAAAAAAAACTTCTTGTATTTAAAGGCGTTATGAAAGAAGAAGAAAGAAAGGAGTTACTAAACTTGTCACCAGACTCCTCATATCAGGAGGTGGTAAAAAAACTTTTTCAGAGGTCTCTAGAGGACGGGAAGGACGAAAAGAATAGTAATGGTTTTTTTGTTTTAGATGAGATAAGTGAGAAAGAGTATGACTGGATTGGGTTTGGGAAGTAAGAAGACGTTGGTTCACATATTGTTAAAAGCAATTTTTGTTCTCTCATGTCCCTACCTCATCCTTTTTACGGCTAGCATTTCTATAAGAGGAGATACTATGCAGTCTGGTGCCGGAAGTGAAATACACAAAGAGTTACTATTGGGCGATAAGGCCGCTTCGCAAAATAATCTAGTGCAGGCCAAAGAACACTATTTACTGGCCATAGAAACCTGGAAAAAACTTACTTTCAATACAGAAGCTGAAAAAATATTTTATAAGCAACAAATAAAAAACGCCTACCTGAGCCTCGGTCTCATAGATACCCAGCTAGAGAGATTCCCAGAAGCCATAGATAGTTATAAACATGTTATTGAGTTAGGCGATAACCCTGATAAAGCACTTACCTATATGTTAATGGGCAGGGTACACAAACTTACAGGGTCCTATTCAGATTCTATGAAATGCTTTCAACTATCTGCCGAAATTTACAAAAAGATTGAGGCCACTTTAACGACAGAGGATAAGTTTGGGCTAGCCGAAGTCTCTCTTCAACTGGCAGATTACAAGATTGCATTGCTAGATTATTCCAAAGCAGAAAAAGACATTGAAAAGGCCCTAGAGATTTTTGATAAGCTTAATTATCAAGAGGAGAAGGTTCAAGCTTATTGGAGTATTGGGCAGGGCCCTTTGGAAACAGGTAATTACGACCAGTGCCTAATGCAATTCAAAACGGCCCTGGAAGTTGCCGAAAAAATGAAGCAAGAAGCCCTTATCTTGAAAAGCCACTTACAACTTGTTTTTGCATACGCCACCTTGGGAGACTTAGACAAGGCTCGGGAAGAGTTTAAAAAAGCTGACCAACGTAAAAATATAGAAGACGAAGTAAACCACCTGCGTAATATGTGGCACATATTTAGCTACCTGGGATATAGACCAGACGAGGACAGGGCCGTAGAGAGCGAGAAAAAGTATCTGGAAAAGTCAATAGAACTGTGTGAACTAAACGAAGCCCTCAAGATTAGCATTGAATTTGCCTCTGCATTAAAAGCTAGAGCGAGTTGGCGAATCGAAAGGAAGGAATTTAAAAGGGCAGAGGAAGACCTGACCATAGCTATAGCAATTTTCAAAAGCAAAGGTTTACCGCGTCATGAAGCCACTTCTCTTATGGACCTCGCCTGGATATATATAGAAAATAAGGATTTCAGGAAGGCAGTAGAAATCTTAAAACCTGTTAAAGACCTCCTGCACAAGGAGGGGATGGTTGAAATGATTGCTGGCATTAATAATTCGATGGCCCTGGCGCTTTTTAAGGCAAACGACTTTGAAGATGCGTTGGAAGTACTAAAAGAAAATGAAGCCGCAGCCCCGCAAAAATGGTGGAATAAATGGACTACCTACCTCGCACTGGGGGGTGTTTTAGAAAAAAAAGAAAAGTTAGAGGAAGCTCATAAAAATCTTAAGGAAGCTGTTCAACTCCTTGAGAATTTTAGACTTACGCTAAGGCTGGAAGACCTGCGCACCGGCTTTGCAAAAGACAAAACGTTAGCCTACCAGAAGATTGTGGGAGTACTTTATAAATTGAAAAGATTTGACGAGGCCCTGGAGTACGCTGACAGGGCAAAATGTCACATTCTTTCTGAGCAACTTGCACTGACCAAGTTGAGGAGACCTAAAGAGCTAGAGGGTACAAAGCTGGCTAAAGAGGAGGAAGAACTCCTGGAATACTTCAGGCTATGTCAAAGTCAAGCTAGACGCACTAATATCAGCTCAGCACTTGAAACCACTACGATTCTTGCTGAAAAAGAAGAGGAGCTTTCAAAAATATGGGTAACGATGGCTGAGGAATTCAAAAACACCTCTCCAGTCCAGGAATACCTTTCCCTCCGCCACGGCGACGTAATAGAGGTAAAAAAACTATCTAAAATTATTCAAGAGCGTTTTGGTAGTGCTGCATTAGTAGAATATTTTCTCGGGAAACTCGATGATAAAAATGTCCTTTTTATCTTTGTAATAGGCTCAAAGGATGGAAAGGTCAAGGCAGAATATGTCCCTTTAACGGATGAATTCAAGAAGTATACGGAGTCGCTAGATGAAACTAGCGAAGGTAAATTACTTACAGGGAGGAGGGATTGGCGAGAGTTGGGGAGGTGGCTAATAGAGCCCATAAAGGAACACATCAAAGAGTACAAGGTGTTATGCATCATTCCAGATGGCAACTTAAGTAACATCCCCATTCAAGCTCTATACACAAAAGATAACCGTTACTTAATGGAAACACATGCCGTGGTCTATTATCCCTCAGCCACGGTCATTGAATACATCAGCAGTCGTGAAAGAGGCGGTAAAGGGGTATTGACTATTGCTAACCCTACTGAGGATAAAGACATTGCATTTAGCGAGTATGAGGCATTAAACATTAATACACTATTTGAGAGGGAGGGATATGCCGTGGAGCCTCCCTACATCGGCAGAGAAGTTACAAAAGATTTTTTGAAGGAAAAATGGTCAAACAAGGATATAATCCATCTGGCCTGTCATGGGGAGTTTGTTCAAAAGACACCACTAAGCTCCTCAATTCAGCTTGCTGATGGACTCTTAACAGCCAAAGAGATATACGAGGAATCCTTAAACTCCAACCTGGTCGTTTTAAGCGCTTGTGAAACAGCCAAGAGTGCCGAAAGGGCAGGAGAGCTTTATGGCCTACCTCGGGCCTTTGTATATGCAGGTACTTCTTCCTTAATATGCACCCTCTGGAAGGTAAAAGATATCTCAACAACTATGCTATTAGAAAAGTTCTATGAAGAGCTTGTGCACGCCAAACCAGCCACAACCAT